>JBAUOG010000663.1:0-8874 GCA_049579625.1 Bryobacteraceae bacterium | reverse complement strand
ACGTATAAAGCGGGCCGGCAGTAGTGCGCAGCGACTCCGCCAACGCCGGCCGGACCCAGTAAAAGAACATGGCGATGAGCGTTCCCGCCAAGCCGAACGAGGCTGAAATCATCATGAGTCCTGCATCGCCGCCTTCCGCGTGAGGGAACATGGGAGCCAGCCAGTTGGGCACGTTTATAAAGCCGCCGAAGGTCGCGAGTACCGCCAGCACAATCAGCGGAATCGTCATCACCGCCGGCGACTCGTGCGGATGAGCATGCCCGCGATAAGGTCCGGTGAAGGCCATGAACCAGGCACGGAACACATAGAAGGCTGTCAGGCCGGCCGTGATCACGCCGACCCAATACATCCACGGGGCATGGTGATAGGCGGCGGCCAGAATCTCGTCTTTGCTCCAGAATCCGGCCAGCGGCGGGATACCGCCAATCGCCAGGCATCCGATAAACAGCGTGGTGGCGGTTACGGGCAGCTTCTTGAAGAGCCCTCCCATGTGGCGCAAATCCTGTTCGCCGCTCAGCGCGTGAATCAGGCTGCCGGCGCCCAGGAAGAGCAGGCCTTTGAAGAAGGCGTGCGTCATCAGGTGAAAGATACCCGCGGAGTAAGCGCCTACGCCCGCGCCCAGGAACATGTACCCAAGCTGCGAAACGGTTGAGTAGGCGAAAACTTTCTTGATGTCGTTTTGCGCGATCGCAATGGTTGCTGCCAAGACTAATGTCAGAAGCGCGATGAGCGTCACGACATTCATGGCGATCGGCGCGTGCGAGTAAAGGAAGGATGTGCGGGCCAGCATGTAGACGCCGGCGGTAACCATGGTCGCCGCGTGGATCAGCGCTGAAACAGGCGTGGGGCCGGCCATGGCGTCGGGCAACCAGACATACAGTGGAAACTGAGCCGATTTGCCGGTTGCGCCTACAAATAGCAGCAGCGTGACCGCGGTCAGCCCTCCCAATTGGGCTTCCACAGGCAGGTCTTTCACCGCCGTCGTGAGTCTGAAGAAATCCAGCGTTCCAAACAGTGCCACCAGCTTCAACATGCCAAGCGAGAAGCCGAAGTCGCCGATGCGGTTCACCACGAAAGCTTTCTTGCCCGCATCACCGGCAAACTTCTCGAGGAAATAAAAACCGATCAGCAGGTAGCTGCACAGGCCCACACCTTCCCAACCCACGAACATCAGCAGGAAGTTCTGGGCCAGCACCAGGATCAGCATGAAGAACATGAACAGATTCAGGTAGCTGAAAAAACGGTAGTAACCGCCTTCGTGCGCCATGTAGCCGATGGAATAGAAGTGAATCAGCAGGCCGACGCCGGTAATCACGAGCAGCATCACGGCCGTGAGGCGATCCACAAAGAAGTCCACGCCGATCTGCAGCGAGCCGCTCTGAAACCACGTGAAATAGCTTTCCGAATGCGGGGCATCCAGCGGATACAGCGCCCACAGGGTCCACACGACGTAGGCGAACGACACGGCCACGGTTCCAACGCCAATGAGATTGATCAGCGGCTTGGAAAAACGCTTGCCAAACAGGCCGTTGATCAGAAACCCAAGCAGTGGGAAGAAGGGGATGAGCCAGAGATTCATGAGTGGGCTACAGTTTCATCGAGTCGACTTCGTCGATCTGAAGTGTCGCCCGATTCTTAAAAACAGTGAGAATAATCGCAAGGCCGACCGCGGCTTCCGCTGCGGCGACCACCATGACGAAAAAGGCGTAGATTTGACCGTCAACCTGTTTCAGCTGATACGAAAAGGCGATGAAGGTTAAGTTCACCGCGTTCAGCATGAGCTCGATCGACATGAAAACCGTAATGATGCTTTTTCGGTAAATGAACCCGGCGATGCCGATCGCAAACAGAATCACGCTCAGGAACAAATACCAGCTCAGCGGAACCGGAGCGATATGGGGACCCATGTTAGTCAAGCTCCTTTCGCGCGAGCACGACCGCGCCTAAGATCGCAATCAACACTAATACCGACGTAACTTCGAACGGAAGTATATAGTCGCCTTCAAACAGCGAGCGGCCGATCTCGCGAGCCGTGCCTCCCGCCCAACTGCCGAATTCTACGTCGCGAAACTTCGGCAGGAAGCCGCGGATCACAAAGCCCATCACGGCAACGAACGCCAGCAGCAACGGCAGACCGGCAATCTGCGCGAACCAAGACTTGCCAACCGACTTCTCGGTACCGGCATTCAGCAGCATGATGACGAAGACAAACAACACCATCACCGCACCGGCATAAACAACAATTTGCGCCGCGGCGAGAAATTCCGCTCCCAGCAGGAGGTACAGAACAGCCAGCGAGCACATCACCCCGATCAGCGACAGCGCGCTTCCAATCGGGTGGCGCTGCAACACCAGGTTGATGGCGCAAACCACCGCCACTGTAGCGAACAGGAAAAAGAGTATCGTGTCCATGGTCTTCTCTAATGCTTCGATGATCCCGGGAAAAGCGCCACGAACAGAGCCGTCACCAGCAGGTTCACCATGGCGACCGGGAACACAAACGTCCAGGCGAATTTCATCAATTGGTCATAGCGGAAACGAGGCAGCGTCCCGCGGACCCAGATAAAGACGAACAGCAAGAAGAATACTTTGGCGCCAAACCAGAAAATCGGGGTGATCAGAAACTGTATTGCCGGAATCGCAAAGACTCCCGCCAGCACCAACATGATCACGCCGATGACCGGGAACGAATACCTGTCCCATAGCCTGACTGGTTGGTGTACGAAGGCAAAGAAGGCCGCCAGGAGGAATATCAGAACCGGCACATAGTTGGAGTACGGCGCCGGAAACAGAGGCTGCCATCCGCCTAGAAACAAAAGCGTCGCCAGGCAGGTGCTGGTGATCATGTTGGCGTACTCCGACATGAAGTAGCACGCGAACTTCATGGAGCTGTATTCGGTGTGATAGCCGCCTACCAGTTCGTTCTCCGCCTCCGGCAGATCGAACGGAATTCGATTTGTTTCGGCGAAGGCCGCAATCAGGAAAAGAATAAAGCCGAAGATCTGTGGAAAGGGGCCCTGGAAGATATGCCAGCGGGGAATGAAATGGAGGTAATAGTCCGACTGATTGTTGACAATGTCGCGAAAGCTCAAGCTGCCCACCAGCAACAGCGGCGCGGCAATGGCCAACGCCATCGGCAGCTCGTAGCTAATCATCTGCGCGGCGCTCCGCAGACTGCCCATCAATGAGTACTTGTTGTTCGAAGCCCAGGCGCCCAGCGCGATACCGTACACACCGATGGATGTCGCCGCCAGGACGAACAGCACGCCGACACCGATGTCCGCGATCTCGAGCCGGGTAGTGTATCCGAAGATGGTGATTTCCGGTCCGAATGGCACCACGGCGATGGGAATGAGCGCCAGCATGACCGCCAGAAAGGGCCCCATCACAAACAGCAGTTTGCTGGCGTGCGGAGGCATCAGGTCTTCCTTGGTGAGCAATTTCAGCACGTCAGCCATGGGCTGAAACATGCCGTGCGGACCCACTCGAAGCGGACCGACGCGGGACTGAATATGCGCCAGAACCTTGCGCTCCAACCACTGTAAGTAGAGGAGCGTCAGCATGAAGACCGCGAATACGAAGACGATTTTGATGAGACTTGCTATGAGGAAGCTCAGTGTCACGGCTTGGCCGCCTCTTCTTCCTGGCCGATTGCGGAGGCGACCGGCTTGCCATACAACTTGCCGGGCGCCTCGAGCACTGAGTTCAACATCTTCGAATACCGGCCGAGCGTTCCCGACTGAAACAGCGTGTTGCGGGCTGACTGGATTAGATCGGGCCGCGACTCAGCAGGCACGGGGCCATTCACCGGCGTTGTGGGAACCGCGCCGCAAGTTTCAAGCACCGGCAGCGCGACGTTGTATCCGGGAACTGTTTGGCGGATCTCGGCGAACACGTTATCCGGTTTCCAGATTCCAATCTGCGCGCCCATTTCTTTGGCAATTAAACCGATAATCTCCAAGTCCGGCTTCGCGCCCATGGTCTTGGCTCCGGCCTTGAGCTTCTGCACTTCGCCGCAAACGCTCGTCACGGTGCCGCTCTTCTCATAAACCGAACTCGCCGGCAGAACAACGTCCGCGCGTTGGCCGGTTTCGGTGAGGAATAAATCCTGCACCACGACGAACGCCTTGGCCGCCGCTAGCTCATGCCGCGAGAGGGGATTCGCACCCACCACATACAGAGCATCCAAATCGGCGGCATTCAAGATTCCGTCGTAAGCCAACCCTGGTTCAAGGCCGCTGTCGCGCACGCCGCGATAGCCGGGCAAAAGGTCAGGCAGCAGCCCCATATCGGAAGCGCCGCGAGAATTTGAGTAATCGACCAGGCAAATGTACTTCACCGGGATACCAAGCGAATCGCCGAACGCCACCAGCTTCCTGATGGCATCGCCCTTGATGGCATCGCCGAACAGAATCACCAGCGAAGTCTGTTGCGCCAGTTGCTCGCGGAAGCTCTCCACGGCAGCGAGTTCTTCTCCCTCGACCGCGCGCATGGTCTTCGTCGCATAGCCGTCTTCGCGAACGGGTCCGGGTGTCACCGCGTAAACTTTGGCCTTGTGGTGACGGAAATTAGCGCGCAACTGATATGCGATCAGCGGATGCTGCTGAGCGAGATCGGAAGAAACGACCAACGCCGCCGGTGTCGCGTACAGATCCTCGGTCGTCGCTAGCGCATCGGTCTTGCCCTGCAACGCGTCGATCAAGGTGGCAACGTCACCCGTCCGGTGGTGGTCGATATTGGAGGTGCCCAGCACCTGCCGCGCAAACTTCTGCAAGAAGTAGTTCTCTTCGTTGGTCGTATGGTTCGACCCAATCACACCGAACTTGCCGCCACGTTCCTTCACCTCGGCAAATTTCTTTGCCACGGTGCTCAGGGCCTGCGCCCAGGAGACAGGTTGCAACTTCCCGTTGACCCGGACTAAGGGCGAGGTCAACCGTTCCGGATGTGTGTTGAAGTCGAAGGCGTAGCGTCCCTTCACACAGAGAAACTCGCCATTGATGCCCGACCGGTCGCGGTTGTTGGCGCGTATGATCTCGCCGTTACGCACACCCAGCGTCGTCTTGCATCCGTTTGAACAATGCGTGCAGATGGTGCCGACGTGCTCCATTTCCCACGGCCGCGTCTGGTAACGGTACGTGCCGCTGGTCAGCGCGCCCACCGGGCAAATGTCGATGCAGGCGCCACACTCATCGCACTCCAGATGATCGCCGTTGCTGGGTATGATCTCGGACAAAACCCCGCGATTGCCCACGCCCAACGCCCCAACGCCCATTCCTTCATTGCAGATCCGGACACAGCGGTAACAGAGAATGCAGCGCGGAGCGTCGTAGAACACCACCGGCGACCATTGCTGTTCATCGACGTGCTGCTTGGCCTCGACGAAGCGGCTCTCACCCGCTCCGTAGCGAAACACCATGTCCTGCAGCTCGCACTCGCCGCCCTTGTCGCAGACCGGGCAATCCAGCGGGTGATTCGTTAGCAGCAGCTCCAACATGCCTTTGCGCGCGCCGGCCACCAGCGGCGAATCCGTGCGCACCACCATGCCTTCGGCCACGGGAGTTGTGCACGCGACTTGCAGCTTGGGCGTTTTTTCAATCTCAACCAGGCACATCCGGCAGGCCGCCTGCAGCGTGAGCCCTTCGTAGTAGCAGAATGACGGAATCTCGATGCCCGCTTGCTTGGCAGCGTTGATGAGAAGCGTTCCGGGCGCCGCCTGCACCTGCTGGCCGTCGATCGTAAATGTAATCAAAGCTGCCATAGTCCTTGCCAGTTATCCAACCACACTTTCCACCGGCCGGCGCCTCAGCACACGGGAGGCCGGTTTCAACGCGGGCCAGCTCAGGCCAGCGCCAGTTCGGGAATCGCCGGACCCGGCGCCTTCTTTTTCAGATACTCTTCGAACTCGGGCCGGAACTTCTCAATGAAGCCGATCATAGGCATAGCCGCCGCGTCGCCGAGCGGGCAAAATGTTCGGCCCAGCATATTCTTCGCGATTTCGTAAACCAGGTCAATGTCCTTGGTCCGGCCACCGCCTTCGTGGAACCGGGTCATGATCTTCGTAAGCCAGGTTGTGCCTTCGCGACAGGGAATGCACCAGCCACAGCTCTCGTGCTTGTAGAATTTAATCGTTCTCAGCGCCACCCGCACGATATCGGTGTCCTCATCGAGAATCAATGGGCCGCCCGATCCCGCCATCGTCTTCGCCTTCGCCAGCGAATCAAAGTCCATCGCCACGTCACATTCGTCCGCCCGCAATATCGGGGTGGATGATCCGCCCGGAATCACGGCCTTCAACTTCTTTCCGTAGCGAACGCCGCCACAAACCTCGTCAATAAGCCGCAGCAGGGGGAAGCCCATCGGCATCTCATATACGCCGCGTTTGTTCACGTGACCTGAGACGGACATCAACCGCGTGCCGCCATTCTTCGGCGAACCGAGTCCCGCATACCAAGCGGCGCCTTCACGGAAGATTGCCGGAACGTGCGAATACGTTTCGCAGTTGTTCAAAATCGTCGGGCATTGGAATGCGCCCACCACCGCCGGGAAGGGCGGTTTCAACCGTGGGATGCCGCGCTTTCCTTCCAGCGATTCAAGCAGCGCTGATTCCTCGCCGCATTCGTATGCGCCCGCGCCGGTGTGGGTGTAAATGTCAAAATCCCAACCTGAACCCAGAATGTTCTTTCCGAGGTAACCGTGTTTGTAGGCCTCCGCAATCGCTTGATCAACAATCGGGATCAGGTAGCGATACTCGCCGCGGATATAAATGTAGCCTTTGTTCGAGCCGATCGTGAAGCCGGCAATCATCATGCCTTCCAGCAACTGGTGCGGATCGTTCTGCATCAGCAGCCGGTCTTTGCAGGTCCCGGGCTCGCTCTCATCGGAGTTGCAAATGATGTAGGTGGGCTTGCCGGTGTTGAGAGGCACGAAGCTCCACTTCATGCCCGTCGGAAAGCCCGCCCCGCCGCGTCCCCGCAGTCCGGAGGCTTTCAGTTCGTCGATGATCGCCGCCGGCGTCATCTGCACAACTTTCTTAATGGCTACATAACCGTCAGTCGCCAGATAGGTGTCGATGCTGGCTGAGTTCTCCAGCAGAAACCGGCGCGATACCACCTTTACTTCGAGCGGACTCGGTTCGTTGTAGACCATGCTGGCTCCTAGGAAACCTGATTATTTCCGGACTCCGCCTTCCGCAACGCGTCAATCAATTGATCGAAGCGTTCGGGCGTTACCTGATGATAGAAATCGTATCCCACCTGGATCGCCGGCGCCCAGGAACACGCGCCCATGCACTCCACTTCCTCTAGCGTGAATAAGCCATCCGCTGTGGTCTGTTTGTGTCCGATGCCGAGGCACTTCCTCGCATGTTCGAACAACTGCTCGCCGCCCACCACCAGGCAGCAGATGTTCGTGCACACTTGCACGTTGTATTTCCCAAGAGGCTCCCGGTGAAGCATCGAGTAATACCCGATCACTTCATCCACCTGGAGCGGCGCCACACCCGTACGCCTGGCAACCTCATCGATGAGCTCACGCGAAACGAAACACAACTCGTCTTGGGCGTAGAGGAGCATGGGAACCACGGCCGACCGCGTCCGTCCCGGCGGATAACTCGTTAGTAGTTTCGCGAAGCGTTCTTCCAGAGCGGGAGAAAAAGTCATTTCTGTTTAGTTGACCCTAGCGGTCAACGTCCCCCAGGACGAAATCCATGCTGCCCAGAGAGGCAATCGAATCGGCGATCAAGCGGCCCTCGAGCATCACGGACAGGGATTGAAGATTACCGAAGCTGGGCGTGCGCATGAAGACCCGGTGCGGCTTGGCGGTGCCGTCGCTCACCACGTAATAAGCGAGCTCACCACGCGGCGACTCCACAACCTGGTACACCTCACCTGGAGGAACGCGAAAACCCTCCGTCACAATCTTGAAGTGATAGATGAGCGACTCCATCTGAGTCTTCATTTTTTCCCGGTCGGGCAGCACAACGTGTGGCGCATCAGCTTTCCAGTCGCCCTCGGGCATTCCCGCCACCGCCTGCCGGACGATGTTCGTGCTCTGGCGCATTTCGTCGACCCGCACTTTGAAGCGCGCAAAAACGTCGCCTGTGGTGTACGTCGGGACTTCGAAATTAAACTTGTCATAGCTCGAATACGGCGCATCCTTGCGAGCATCAATCTTCAGGCCGGCCGCGCGAAGCATCGGTCCGGTCACGCCGACCGCAATCAGTTCGTCGAGTGGAACCACGCCAACGCCCTTGGTGCGCTGCATCCAGATCGGATTCGCCGTCAGCAGTGTCTCGTACTCGTCAATCTTTGAATCGAACGTACCGATGAATTTGCTGACCGCTTTGTCCCAGCCACGAGGCGGCTCCAGCGCCAGCCCTCCGATTCGGATGTAGCTGGTCATCATGCGCTGCCCCGAAAACATCTCGAAGATCTTCAGAATCTCTTCGCGTTCCCGAAAGCAATAGAAGTAGGCGCTCATGCCGCCCAGGTCGAGCGCGTGGGTTCCCAGCCAAACCAGATGGCTGTTCAGGCGGGTCAGCTCCACCAGCATGACGCGCATCCATTGCGCCAGCGGCGGTATCTCGATTCCAAGCAGCCTTTCGACCGCGAGCGCGTAGCAGAGATTGTTGGATAGATTCGCGAGATAGTCCACCCGGTCCGTCAAGGGCGTGACCTGGTGGTAGTGCTTACCCTCGCATTCCTTCTCGATGCCGGTGTGAAGAAAACCGATGTCGGGGCGCGCCGAGATGATCGTTTCCCCTTCCAGTTCCAGCATGATTCGCAGAACGCCATGGGTGGATGGATGCTGCGGACCCATGTTCAGCGTCATGCGGCGGGTCGAGGCCGGGGCAGGCGCGTGCTCATGGCCCAGCAC
>JBAUOG010000662.1:0-13805 GCA_049579625.1 Bryobacteraceae bacterium | reverse complement strand
GGGTGTCCGAGGGCGATGAAGGACTCGCGCCGCCTGTCGGCGAGCCGTGATGATGACCGTGGTGGTGATGCACCGGTGTCTGGACCGGCGTTCCTGATGTGGGTGTTGTTGACGTCGCAGTTGTTGGGCTGCCTGACGTGGAATCCAGTTGGTTCAAAATCTGATTGAACTGCGCCGCCTGGCTGCTGCTGTTCGCCTGAGTCTGCGAGTTTACCGAGTTCTGCTGGAAAAGACTCAAGAGGTCTGACGGTTGCGCGGCAGTAGATGCGGATACGGGCGTGAGTTGCACGACTGTCCTTTCAAGTGGAGCAGGCGCCGATTTTACTGATGGAAGCCAAAGGCGCCGCAGAACGTGAAGGCACTCCGAGGGCCAGGGGTTTTACCGGTCATGCTAACCGACGTAACCTCCAAGTTCAAAAGAAGATAGACAGTAGGGGGCAGACAAACCCGAAGTGGCTACGATGACGGAAATTCGCCCGCTGCGCCGTGATCCTGGCGCGGCTCGCGTGCGAAAAGACGGTCTTTCATTAAAGTCTCGACGGCGCATTGCCGATAGGCTTCACGAGAACTCTCGATGTCCATAACGCCGAGCGCACTTTCCGCGGGGCTGCAGGCCCTGTATAACAACGGCCTACTGCGCAATCATTCTTTACAGAGACTCGATCAAGGTTCTTTCCGATTAGCCCGATAGCTGATGTGAAGGTGGTCGAGAAAACTCATGTCAATCTCCTCCGTTTCATCGTCGCTAGCAACGGGCTTGTCGCAAACCAATACCCAAAACCCTTTCAAGCAACTTCAGCAGGATTTTAAGCAACTCAACGAGTCGCTTCAATCGGGCGATCTGTCGGGAGCTCAGCAAGCTTACACGTCGATCCAGAAGCTGATGGGAAGCAACGTTACCGGCTCGCAGCAAGCATCCGGATCCACCACCAATCCGATTCAGAGTGACTTCTCCGCGCTGGGCGAAGCGCTGCGATCGGGCGATCTGAGCACAGCGCAATCGGCGTTCACGCAATTGAAGCAGGATTTGCAGGCCCAGGTCCCGAATGCGGCCCAATCCGCACCGTCTCAATCCGCGCAGGGCACACACCACCACCATCATCACCACGGAGGGGCGTCCAGCTCAAGCAGCGCGGATTCCAGGACCGCCTCGGCGTCAACGACTGGCGGGACCAGTTCGACAAACAGCACGATCAGTATTATCGGCTGAGATAGACTTCCGCCTCTATAAATAGGTACGTCGACGGCTTGGCTCGACGGTGCGGGCCTGCGATGGGAGACTCGCGTTGTATTCTGCGAGGATGCAATCCGAGTCCATTGAACAGCGGCTGTGGCGTCTCGAGACCGACCTGCTAACTTCCACGGTCCGGCGCGATCCTGAGGCACTCATGAACCTGTTAGCGGAGGAGTTCTGCGAATTCGGGCGCTCCGGCCATATCTACTCGCGGGACGAGATCGTCAGGGCACTTCAGACGGAATCGCCGCGGCAGTTCTCGGTTACCGATTTCTCAGTGAGGGTCTTGAGCCAGGATGCTGCGTTGGTGACGTACGTTGCCCATCAGTCGGAGCCAGGAAAGGACCCCTCGACATCTTTGCGGAGTTCGCTTTGGGTGTTGCGAGATTCTCGATGGCAGATGCTCTTCCATCAAGGAACAAGGGTCGGGTCGTAGGTCGCCACCTTCAGTCAGCGGACTCTTCTACTTCTCCGGCAATTGCGCGCTGGCTGCAGCATTGGGAGCCCAGACCGTTTCCGGCGCGTCCAGAACTTTATTGACCCAGCGGCTCCAGACAAACAGCGCATCGCTCAATCGATTGAGGTAACCGATGGCTTCGGCCGGCACGGACTCTTCGCGCGCGAGCGCAACCAGTAACCGCTCAGCACGGCGGCAGACAGTCCGGCAAACATGCAACTCGGCGTCGAGCCGGCTGCCTCCGGGTAGGACGAACGAACGGAGCGGCTCCAATTCATCGTTCGCCAAGTCGAGTTCCCTTTCGAGTTGGGTAATGTCGGCCGGCGTGATACGTGGCTGTTTGGGGTGCACGTCACTGGGTAGCGTGGCGAGAATGGAACCGAGGTTGAACAACTCGTGCTGGATCCGCTTAAGAATGGCCGAGAAAGCCGCGAGGCGAGGTTGCTGGGCGGCGAGTTTCTCGGCCGTTGTCCGCGCGACGCCAATAAAAGCATTGAGTTCGTCGACCGTGCCGTAGCCTTCGATGCGGAGGTGATCTTTGGGAACGCGCTGGCCGCCGACCAGGCTGGTCTCGCCTTCATCGCCGCGGCGGGTATAGATCCGGTTTAACGCCAGGCGCGGTTCATTGAATGTGTCGCCCACAAAAGCTCCTCTTAAGTGAGTGTATGCGTGCGCCCCTGGGCGCGAGGCCCGGATCAGCCGCTCTTGCCGCGGGAAGCAACTTGTATCGTGCTGCGATGCCTGCTGTAGGTGAAGTAGACGATCAAGCCCAGTGCCATCCAGATTAGAAAAGCAGCCCATGTGATCGCTCCGAGTCCGGCCATCAGCGCCAGGTTGACAACCACTCCGAGAATCGGCACAAGCGGCACGAGCGGTGTCCGGAAAGGCCTCGGGAGGTCGGGGAGCCGTCTACGCATGATCACGACGCTTATGCAGACAACGATGAAGGCGAATAGTGTTCCAATACTCGTCAAATTGCCCAATCTCGCTATGGGCGTAAACGCAGCGCCAAGAGACACAAAGACCATCAACAGCAGATTCGACTTCCAAGGTGTTCTGAACCGAGGATGTACCTCGGAAAACAGTTTGGGTAGCAGCCCATCTTTCGACATCGAATAGAAGACCCGCGATTGTCCCAGAAGCATCACAAGCATGACCGAAGTCAGACCGCACAGGGACCCGAGCTTCATCAGAAAGCCAACCCACGAAAGGCCCTTCATCTGATCGACCGCCACCGCCAGCGGCGCGGGAACGTTCAGGTCTTTGTAGTTCACGACGCCCGTCAGCACCAGCGAGTAGGCAATATAGAGCAGCGTGCAAATTGCGAGCGATCCGATGATTCCAATGGGCATGTCCCGCTTCGGATTGCGGGCCTCCTGCGCCGCGGTCGAGACAGCGTCGAACCCGATGTACGCGAAGAAGATCTGCCCCGCAGCGGCGAGGACGCCGCTCCATCCAAACGCCCCAAACTCGCCCGTGTTGGGCGGTAGGAATGGGTGATAGTTCTTGTAATTGATAAAGAAGTAGCCGATACCGATAAAAAAGATGACCACCGTCACCTTCAACACGACGATGAAATCATTAAACTTGGCTGACTCGCTGATGCCGCGAATCAGGATCCCCGAAATGAGGCAAATGATGGCTACGGCTACCAGATTCAGGACGCCCGGTTGCATGGAAAAAGGCGATCCGGCTATGGCCCGTGGCATTTCAATGCCAAATGAAAGCAAGATTGAATCGAAGGTGGCTGCCCAACTGACAGACACCGTGGCGGCTCCGACAGCGTACTCCAGAACCAGCGCCCATCCTATAATCCAGGCCACGAGTTCCCCCATGGTGGCGTAAGAATACGTGTAGGCACTGCCCGCGATGGGGATCATGGTCGAGAACTCGCTGTAGCAGAGTCCCGCAAAGGCGCATCCCAGGGCCGCGATCAAAAAGGAATAGACCATGGCCGGGCCGGCGTGTGTGGATGCCGCGACGCCCGTTAACGTGAAGATTCCTGCCCCGATGATCGCCCCGATTCCCAGGGCCACCAGTGAAAGCGCACTGAGGGATCGCTTCAGGCCCTGCTCGCCGTGCGCCTCGGAAAGCAGGCTTTCAATCGGTTTTGTGCTGAAGAGGCCCATGGGAAGCTACAAGCGCCGGTCCTTCAAAATCGTCAGCCGAGTTCAAGGCTAGGCTAGCAAAAGTCTAAAGGACGCTGCAATGAAGCTTCAAATGCAACTTCCAGTCTGGGGATCTCCGTTGGGACCGGCTAGGTTGTCACCGCCGGAACTCATACAATGAAGGCGGGACAGAGCGTGGCCGAAACGAAGACCGTCCAGCACGAGAAGACCTTTGCGACCCTAAGCGGTTTACCGCTGAAACCTGCGTACGGCCCGGAGGACGTCCCACAGGCGGCTCCTTCCCCGGGCGACTTCCCATATACGCGCGGTATACATCCGCTCATGTACCGGCAAAAGCGTTGGACTATGCGGCAGTTCTCCGGCTTCGCAACGCCGGAGCAGACCAATGAGCGCTACCGCTATCTGCTTGCGCAGGGACAAACCGGCCTCTCGGTGGCGTTCGATCTGCCGACTCTCATGGGCTACGATGCCGACCAAGCTGAAGCGCAGGGCGAGGTGGGCAAGTGCGGCGTGTCGATCAGTTCACTCGAAGACATGCAGACTCTCTTCCGCGGCATCCCGCTGGGAAAAGTCTCGGTATCGATGACCATCAATTCTCCGGCCGCGTTGATCTGGGCGATGTACCTGGCCGTCGCCGAAGAGCAGGGCGTGGCCTCTGCTGAGCTTTCCGGTACGCTGCAAAACGACATTCTGAAGGAGTACATCGCGCAGAAGGAATACATCTTTCCACCCCGCCCTTCCCTGCGTCTGGTGACGGATGTGGTGGAGTACGCAACGACTCATGCGCCGCGCTATAACCCAATCTCTATTAGCGGCTATCACATTCGCGAGGCTGGCTCGACGGCCATACAGGAGCTCGCATTCACGCTGCGGGATGGGATCGAGTATGTGGAGTGGGCGCTGGCGCGCGGACTGGCCATTGACGCGTTCGCGCCGCGGCTGAGTTTCTTTTTCAATGCCCACAATGATTTCTTCGAGGAAATCGCGAAGTATCGCGCAGCCCGGACGATGTGGGCGCAAATCATGCGCGACCGGTTCGGCGCGCGGGACGACAGGAGTCTCAAGCTGCGTTTCCACTCACAGACCGCCGGCTGCTCGCTGACTTGGCAACAGCCGATGAACAACGTTGTGCGCACGGCGATCCAGGCGCTTTCGGCGCTGATGGGCGGGACTCAATCGCTGCATACGAACTCGCTGGACGAGGCGTACGCGCTACCGAGCGAGAGTGCAGTGACACTGGCTCTGCGAACGCAGCAGATTCTGGCCCATGAGACCGGCGTGGCCGACGTGGCCGATCCCCTAGGCGGAAGTTATTATGTTGAAGCCTTGACGGCGCAGGTCGCCGATGCCGCCCAGCGCTACATTCAGCAGATCGATGACTTGGGCGGGATGTTGCCCGCCATCGAGCGCGGCTTCCCGCAGAGTGAGATCGCGAAGGCCAGCTATCGTTACCAAAAAGAGATTGACACCGGCCAACGAGTGGTCGTGGGAGTGAACGAATTCCAGCAGCCGGAAGAGGATCCGATTGATCTGTTCGCGATCGACGATTCCTCTCAGCGTCTGCAGGAACAGAAACTGGCGGCGCTAAGGCAAAGGCGCAGCCAGACCGAGGTCGCACAGGCCCTAGACGCGCTGAAGCGGGCGGCCGAGAGCGATGAAAACATGATGCCGGCACTGCTAACAGCCGTGAAGAGCTATGCGACCACAGGCGAAATCATTGGTGCGCTGAAACAGGTTTTCGGGGTCTACACGGAGCGGTCCGAGTGGTGATTGCAGCAGCCCTCAGCAAAAGGTGCTTTGTCGGGCCAGTCAAGCGCCGACTGGTGTTGCCGCGAGTTCTTTTTGCACGATAGGCGCTACTCGCGTTCCCAACAGCTCAATGGCGTGCATCGCCTTCTTATGAGGAACGGAACCGTCGTTCAGCAGCATCGTTATGCGAGCGATGCCACCCAGTACTTCATTCTCGTAAAGGATTTTCTCCGCTACGGTTTCGGGATCGCCGATCAGCAACGCTCCGGTGGCGCCGCGTGTGGCATCGAACTGCGCCCGCGTCACTGGCGGCCAGCCACGTTCTTTCCCGATCGTCGTAAAGGTATGTGCGTATGACGGGTAGATTTCGTTGGCAGCCTGTGTGGTGCTGTCGGCTAGAAACCCGATTGAGTGAATGCCCACAGAAAGCTGTTCGGGCCGGTAGCCCGCCCGGCGGCCTGCTTCGCGATACAAGTCCACCAGAGGACGGAATCGTCTCGGCTCGCCACCAATGATCGCCACGGTCAAAGGAAGCCCAAGGGCGCCGGCGCGTGCAAACGAGGCGGGCGTTCCTCCCACACCAATACGGATGGGCAGTTCCTGCTGTACGGGCCGCGGGTAGACGCCCTGACCGGCGAGCGGAGCACGATGTTTTCCTGACCAATGCACGTGGGTGCTTTCGCGGATTTTCAGTAGCAGGTCCAGCTTCTCGGCGAAAAGCTCGTCATAGTCCTTGAGATCGAACCCGAACAGCGGGTAGGACTCGATGAAAGAGCCGCGGCCCAAGGTGATCTCCGCCCTGCCCTCGGATATCAGGTCAAGTGTGGCGAAGTCCTGGAAAACGCGGACTGGATCATCGGAACTCAGCACCGTCACGGCACTGATGAGCCGGATACGCTTGGTGCGCGCCGCGGCCGCAGCCAGCAGGACAGCGGGCGATGAAGCGAGGAACTCCTTGCGATGATGTTCCCCGATGCCGAATACATCGAGTCCCACCTGGTCGGCGAGTTCAATCTCTTCGAGCAGATCGCGCACCCGTTCAGCCGGGCTTATGACGTAGCCCGAACCCGTCTCGACGAAGCTATCAATACCGAACTCCATGCTTGTCACCTCGGCCTGCGAAGGTATGCGATCGTGCCGGTCAGAAGCAACAGGACGATCGGTGCGGCGGGCGATCCACCCAGAACCGCCAGGTGAAAGGCAATCGCGCTCACCATGACTGTTGCCAGCAGCACAGCCCCGTAAAACGCGTATCGCGGAACCAGCAATCCGATCGCGCCGATTACCTCCAGCAATCCCGTCAGGTACCGGAACCAGTCGCCAAAGCCCACTTTCTCGAATAGCGCCACCATTTGCGGCGCGCCGGCCAGCTTCGATCCACCCGCAGCCAGAAATGCGGCAGCGGCCAGAATCTGAAGCACCCATAGCGTAATCGTCAGGCCTTTGCCGGAAGGCGGCAATGCCTCACCTGCAACTGCTTGAGCCATAGTGTAGTCTCCTTGCGAATCTGATAACATCGATAGTATCGATGTTAATTGTATTGATGTCGATGTATATCGCCAGGATTCAAGAATGCCCACGCCCACCGTTAGCGGAGTTCACATCTGGCTCGTTTTGATGAAAGCCTTCCATTCCCTGGCTACTGAGTCGGCAGGCAAGTTACGTAAGACCGGGCTGGGCGACTCGGACTTTCGCGTCTTGGAAGTTCTCCTCCATAAGGGGCCGCTGCCGGTCAACGCCATTGGGCCGAAAGTATTCCTGACGCCCGGTTCCATCAGCACGGCCGTCGACCGCCTACATAAGAAAGGCCTTGTTTCCCGTACCGGCAGTGCCACGGACCGGCGAGTTCATATTGTCGCGCTCACGGCCAGGGGCCGCAGATTGATCAACCGGGTGTTTAGCGCACACGCCAGATACCTGGAAGAGCTCGCTCAAGTGCTGGCTCCCTCCGAGCGCATTCAGCTTGTCGAGGCGCTAAAAAAGCTCGGGAAACACGCCTCGGATCATAGCAATTCCGAGCGCGTGGAAGCGACGGCTTCGACGTAATTCGCTACCACTCAATCAGGTAGCGGATGGGGCGGCAGGAGGGGTGGGCTCACTTTCCGTTTCGCGACGTTCTATACTCGGGTTAGCGTTAGTATGAGTTTTCCAATCCGTGTCCTGGTCGCCAAACCGGGCCTCGATGGACACGACCGCGGCGCGAAGGTGATCGCAAGAGCCCTTCGTGATGCGGGGATGGAAGTCATCTACACTGGTCTTCGGCAAACGCCGGAGATGATTGTGAACGCGGCTCTCCAGGAGGATGTGCAAGTCATTGGCCTCTCCATTCTGTCTGGCGCTCACAAAGCGATTGTGCCGCGGATTATGGAACTGTTGCGCGAAAAAGATATGACGGATGTGCTGGTCGTTGTCGGTGGGACTATCCCCGACGAGGACGCGCTCGAACTGAAGGAGCTTGGCGTGGCGGGAGTCTTCCAGCCGGGCGCCTCGCTCCAGAAGATCGTCGATTTTATTCGTGCTTCCGTGAAACAAGTTGCCTAGGACTCGCGGGCTCGGCTCAATAAACCCTTTGGGGTTTGAGTGCGAAGCGGAGTCAGGTCTCCCGGCGACACAACAACGATTTAGACATTTGGAGACGCTGGCCTGATAACAACTCATTACGAACGAAACTCCGGCCACCGGAAAAGGAACTTCATGCAAGAACGACTGAACATTGCCGTGTTCGTCGATTACGACAACATCGAGATTGGCGTGAAATCGACATTACGGCGCGAGTTCGATGTATCGCTCGCCCTGGACGCTCTGAAAGAGCGGGGCGACGTGGTTGCGAAATTCGCATATGCCAACTGGGGCCGCCAGGAAGGCGCCACCCGGCAAATGGCCGAGAACGCGGTGCAAATGGTGCAGCGCATCCCATCGCCGCGCGGCGACAAGAACGGCGCCGACATCAACCTGGCGCTGGACGCGCTGGAGATGGCATTCACTCATGCACATGTGAATGCTTTTGCCATTGTCAGCGGCGATAGCGACTTCATTCCGCTGGTGAACAAGCTGAAGGAATATGGCAAGACGGTATTTGTGCTGGGCGGCAAGGCATTCACCAGCACCATCCTTCAACAGAATTGCCACGAATTCGTCAGCTATGAATCGCTGCTGGAAGACGGCGACCGTATTGTGGCGCAGCCAATGCCGGATCGGCGCGAACAGCGCAAGGAGGGCGGCGGCGATATCAAGGTGAAGGACGGGCGTGAGCGCGACAAGCGTGACCGCGGCCAGCGGCCCGCTCCTCTGGATCTGGCACAGGCCATGCCCCTGGTTGAGCGTGCTCTGCAAGTGCTGGAACGGCGTGCGGTTCAGCCGCAGCTGGGTCTGTTGAAATCGACCATGTTGCAGCTCGATCCGGCATTCAGCGAGCGCGCGTATGGCGCGGGTAGCTTCTCGGATTTTGTCGAGAAGCTCAAGAAGTCCGATTTCATCAATGTGAGTGGCTCAGGTGGCCGCTACATTATTGAACGCCGGGGAGGCCATGGTGGTCCCGACCGCGTTGCGCCGAAGCCGGATGAGGCCCTGCCTGGACTGCGGGACGTGCTTGAGACCCACCGCATGGAACTCGAGAACGGTGTGCCCGCCAGCGATCTGGAGCAGTGGGTTACCGCTGAGCTACCGAACTTCAGCCTGCAGAAGTACGGCTTCCAACGGTTTGCCGAGTTCCTCAACTATGCGCAGGATAAGACAGTAGTCCGGACAGAGCCGCACGAAGAGTACGGATTGGTCGTGTACATGGGGGCGGAGTTCTATCCGCCGGCATTGCCGCCTGCGCCAGCGGAGTCGTCGATGCCTGAGGAAGAAGAGGACGAGCCACAACCGATCGTGGAAGGCCAGCCGACCATCTTCGAGCCGAATCCGCCACCGGTCAAGCCGAAGAAAGTTTCGTCCCGGCCTCGCAAGGCAGCAGGGTCCGGCGGCGGAAATCGGGCGCGTACGCCGAGAAAACGGAAACCCGAGTAAAAAACTCAAGGCCCAGCCGGCCAATGACGAGACTTTCACAGGCTGGCCTGTGCCACGCTAACCATGTAGCCCCGGGATGCCATTCACGCTGGGCGCCATTTTCACGGCCCGGACAATGGCTTGCGCGACAACCTCCGCCGCGGCAACGCCGACGACATCCAGGTGGGCTTTCCTTTCGCCTAGCGAAATCGAGATGACGATGTCGCCGTCGCTCATGGTAAATACAGGCGATATGGACCGGGCCAAGCCAATGGTGGCCAGCTGGGCGATCTTCGACATCTGAACGCGGTCGAAGGCAGCGTTGGTGGCAACACAGACCAACGTGGTGTTCTCTTTATTGAGGCCAGCACTTAGGCCTCCCAGCATGGCCTGCGCTGTGTTAGAGAATGCTCGACTGTCTTTCGAGACACGCGCACCCGCGATGATTTGTCCGGTTTTGGGATCAACGACATCACCGAGCGCGTTGACCACCGCCAGTGCGGCCACTTTGACTCCTCCCTGGATCTCCATGGAAGCCGATCCCACGCCGCTCTTCATCATTCGGTCGGGCCCGAAGAGCTTGCCGACGGTAGCGCCGGTTCCGGCCCCCACAGCGCCTTCGGCCACCGGTGCGCTGGAGGCAGCGGCGGCGGCCGATTCGCCCATCTCCCGAGTGGGCCGGAACCCGCGTTTCGCCACTCCCAGATCAAAGAGGATAGCGCCAGCGACCAGGGGCACAGGCCCGGCCGGAGTGGGAAAGCCGACGCCTTTGTGCTCCAGGAAGCGCCGGACGCCCGAAGCAGCTTCGAGGCCAAACGCGCTTCCGCCGGCAAAGCAAATGCCCTGGATACGATCTGTTACGTGACCGGGCTTTAGCAGTTCGACTTCCTCGGTCCCGGTGGCGGACCCAGGAATCGAGACGCCCGGGATGGCCCCTCGTTCACAGAGGATCACGGTGCAACCGGTGAGGGCTTCCAGGTTGGTCGCATGCCCCACCAAAACGCCCTCGATGTCCGTTAGTCCACCCATTTTCGCGAATCGACCCCAACGCCATCCTATCGCCTCGCAGCGAAGGTCGTATGGTAGCATCGCTCATTATGAGTGTCAGGCGATTCAGTGGAGCGGTAGCTTGCTCAATTTCCTGAAGCGGCCTGTTTCGTCATTCCAGGAATTCGTTCTTCTTTCCGGCAGATCCTTCGGCAACCTCTTTCGTTCGCCTCACTATTATTCCGATGTTTTCGTCCAAATGGATGCCATTGGTATCGGAAGTCTACCCATTGTTATCCTGACTGGCGCATTCAGTGGCGCTATTATCGCCCTGCAAATGGCGCGCGCCCTCAATACCTACGGCGCCGGGAGCGAGGTGGGCGCCATCGTCTCAATCACGCTGGTGCGTGAACTTGGCCCGGTGCTGACAGCGCTGTTGGTAGCGGGACGTAACGCGTCGGGCATGGCGAGTGAACTCGGTTCCATGAAGGTTTCCGAGCAGATCGATGCGATGCGCGCGCTGGGCACGGATCCAACACAAAAGCTGGTGACTCCGCGCTTGACGGCGACCGCCTTGATGCTGCCCTGCCTGGTCGTGGTGGCGGACGTGATTGGGCTGTGCGGCGCGTATCTGGTCTCTGTACCAATGCTCAAGATAATTACCGGAGAGCAGTTTTGGTCGACGTCCTGGCGCGCACTGGAGTACAACGACTTGGCACAGGGCCTGTTGAAGCCGTTTCTATTTGGCATGATCATTGCGTTGGTTGGTTGTTTCTATGGCCTGAGGACAACCGGCGGCACCCAGGGTGTCGGCCGAGCGACAACGCAGGCTGTGGTTGTGGCGTCTATCTGGATCTTCGTCGCAACTTACCTGATTGATCAGATCTTCGTGAACATCTGAACGGCCATGATAGCGAAAGAGAACATCGTCGAGTTCGAAGGCGTTAATACCCGCTTTGACGAGACATGGGCATTGCGCGACGTCTCGCTGGCGCTGAAGCCGGGGGAAACCCGCATCATTTTCGGGGCAGCAGGCAGCGGGAAAACGACATTACTGAAGTCGGTTATCGGATTGGTTCGCGTCGACTCGGGGACGATCAAGCTGTTTGACCAGGGAATCGAATCGCTGAGTGAACACAGTCTGTTTCCGCTTCGCGCGAAGGCCGGTTTCCTGTTTCAGGAAGGCGGGCTCTTCGATTCGTTGACGATTGGCGAAAACGTCGCCTACCCGCTGCTCAATCAGAAGGGCCGCGCCGCCGTTTCCATCGAGGAGGCCGACCGGCGGGCTCACGAAGCTCTGCGATTTGTGGAGTTAGAACATACCGTTAACAAGTTTCCGAACGAGGTTTCCGGCGGCATGCGGCGCCGGGTTGGCATTGCACGCGCGATTGTCACCGAACCACCGCTGGTGCTTTACGATTCGCCCACGGCGGGGTTAGATCCCATCACGGCGAACACAATTATGGCGGTAATCGCTAAGGAGCGCGATGTGCGGAACAGCGCTTCGCTAATCGTTACGCACCGCTATCAGGATGGCCAGCTCATGGCGGACTTCCGCTATGATGCGGAGCGCGAGGAATTGCTTCCCATAGGCCACGACGTGCGCGACGATGCGAAACGCATGCGCACCAAGTTCGTAGTGATGAAAGAAGGAAGCATCGTTTTCGTTGGTAGCAGGGAAGAGCTGGGAAGCGCGACTGATCCGTATATTCAGAGGTTTGGCAGACATTGAGGTGTTCCTATGGCCACGCAAGATAAGGTGAGTTGGGCGCAATTGAAGGTCGGCATTCTGGCCATGGTGGCCCTGTTCTTTATTGCCGTGCTGGTGATTCTGCTGACCGGCAACACGACTTTCTTCACCAACAGAATCCACCTTTTCACGTACGTTGACGATGCCGCCGGGTTGGTGGAGAGTTCGCCCGTTCGCATCAACGGAATCCAAGCGGGCAAGGTGACTTCAGTCAAGCTGTCGGGAAAGAACGAACCCCGCCATCAGATCATCATTGATTTCGAAGTGGATCAACCCATGCTGAAAGAGATTCCAGAAGATTCACTGGCCTCGATCGCGTCCGACAATCTGCTGGGCAGTACCAAGTTCATCAGCATCATGAAGGGGAAAAGTCCCGATCACGTGCAGCCGAACTCGGAGATCCACAGCCTCGACACGCGTGAATTTGACGATCTTGTCCAGCAGGGATACGCCGTGCTCAACTCCTTGCAGGCGATCCTCACAAAAGTCGATGGCATCGTCGCGCAGGTGGAAGTTGGAAAGGGAACCATCGGCAAGCTGCTGGTTGACGAGTCGTTGTATAACAGCGTGCAAGCGATCGTAGGCCAGGTACAAACCTTAGCAACGACACTCAATTCGGACAAGGGTACGCTCGGCAAGCTGGTTAATAGCGACGAGTTTTACAAGGAGGTCCAGTCCACCATCGCGCGGATCAATCTGATGGTCGATGACCTGAACGCCGGCAAAGGCACGGCCGGTAAGTTCCTGAAGGACCCGGCGGTCTACGACGACCTGCACAAGACTGTGGCTCAGTTGAATACCATTCTGGATGACCTGAACGCCGGCAAAGGAACAGCTGGCATGCTGCTGAAGGACCCCAAGATCGCCAACCAGGTGTCAGGCACTCTGGCGAAGGTCGACGTCACCATCGACAAGGTGAACTCTGGCGAGGGTACCATCGGCCAGCTGCTGGTGAATCCTCAGCTCTACGACTCAGCCAACGGGGCGACGCGAGAGCTGCAGGGGCTCCTCAAGGACTTCCGCGCGAATCCGAAGAAGTTTCTCCGCATCAAGCTGGCCCTATTCTAGCGGAGCCTGATCGAGCAGTCACTTGATCCGCCAATTGATCGTTAACGCCGATGATTTCGGCTTCACGCGCGACGTGAATGCGGGAATTTTACACAGCCACACGCACGGCATACTCAGCGCAACGACACTGATGGCGAACGGCGACGCTTTTGATGATGCCGTAAGCTTATCGCGCGAGACACCGACGCTGGATATTGGCTGCCATCTGGTTCTGATTCAAGGTGCATCTCTGGCAACCGGCGAAGCGCTGCCCGTGAACTGGAAAGCCCTGTTGAAGGCGCTTGCCACAGGCAAGCTCGATATTGAAGCCGAGTTACGGGCGCAGATTCAAAAGATCGTCGCGGCCGGTATTCAGCCCACTCATCTCGACACGCACAAGCACTCGCATGTGCATCCCGCTGTGTTCAAGGCTGTTCTTCGACTGGCACGCGAATTCGAAATACC
>JBAUOG010000661.1:0-3020 GCA_049579625.1 Bryobacteraceae bacterium | reverse complement strand
CGTTTCGCGAGACGAATCAACGAGCACGCCTATTGAGTCGTTACTCTGACTTATGCAAGTAGAATCTAGGGCTGGTTGACAACCACGTAGTTAGTAGTGCCACCCGAGAACTGAGGCTGGTAGTAGGTATTGCCGCACTTCTGGTAGGTGACGCCGTTAGCCGTGATGGCTGAGCAACTGGGTGGCAAGGTGTTCACCATGGAGCCGACGATGGCAGCCGTCGTCACAGCCGCCGCTGTTACCGCCGCTGCCGTGGCCACGGGGTGATAGCAGCATCCGCCGTTGTTGTATCCTCCGCCACCGTAGTAACCTCCGTTGGTGTTCACGTTGACGTCGCGGTTCACGTTTACGTTGGTGTTCTGGTTGACATTGGTGTTGCGATTGACATTGGTGTTGTTGTTGACATTGGTGTTGTTGTTCCGGTTTGCGTTCGCGTTATTGTTCGCGCTGCGGTTTGCGCTCGCGTTGTTGCCCGCACTACGGTTCCCGCTCGCGTTATTGACACTCGGGCTTGCAGTGGAGCGAACTTTGGCCTGGCCACCGCCCGAACGCTGACCGCCACCTCCCCTGGATTGCGGCACAGCCGGGAGAATTGCAGCGCTCAGAAGGAGCGCGAGGGAGAATGTGAAGAAATGTCGAATGTAAGTTTTCATGTCATTGGCTCCTAGTTGCCTGCGGAGGCTTCCTTGTTTTGTGCGAAAACGATCTTGTGGGCGTCTGGCGGCGGAACGAAGACGAAGGCGTCATCGTCGTAGGACGGCGCCAAGTTCCAGGTGAGAACCGACGTGTGCTGCGGGCGGGCTTCGTCGGTGGTGGTGGTCAAAACCAGCTTTCTTGGGAGCGGGTGATTGCCTAGTTGGATCCAGACCTGCCAGTCAAGGCCAGGCTGCCGGAACGCGTAGTGCTCGCAAGTAACCCCTTCCACCACGCCGGGTCCAAAATCGTCCGCGGCAGTGATCTCGTTGGTGCTGGCATGTGGGCCGCCCCAGAGAAAGAGGTCGAGCAGCGGGACATTGATGTCGAATTTTTGGTTCAAAGTCTCGATCAATTTGCCGATCGTGTCGGGAGCCGGCACAGTGGCGTAGTATCCCAGGCGACGGGCAAACAGAGTGAACGATTTCCCGTCATACAGAAACAGGCGGGACTTCTGTTCGCCATCGACGTCGACACGCAGTTTGTTGGGCAAGTGCGCCAGCATTTCTGTCGTGCTGCCGAATTGCAATTTCTGGCCGTCCTCTAGGACGTCCTCGGTGGTGATTTCCGCCTTAACCTGAAAATCCTTGAGGGTGCGAAGGTAGCTTCCCATGTGGTCCAGGGCGTTCATCGCCTCGGGCTCGATGAGGTCCGATTTCTGTTGCGCCGGCAAAGGCGCGGAAAGACCCGTCGCGAGCACAAGCGCCGCGACGGCGTATTCAATCTTCTGTTTCATGCTTTGTTCTCCGTTTCTAAACTGGCTGCTATTGGCGCTCAGGTCTCCGCGTCAGAGGGAGTCCGATTGGGCTCAACCTGACAGGCCATTCCGTGTCGAGTGAAGACTGCGGGAGAGCGACGCAGAAGTCGATCGGCCGATTACTGCAGACTGGAAAGATCCGTGGCAGGCGGGTCTGCTCCGAGTCGTGACGATGCGCAATTCCACGCGCTCCAGTCCCATGAGAGGAGTATACGGTAGTTTTGCTTGTAAACACTATTAGAAGAATGCTAAAAGAAGAGAGAAGAGAAAGGACTCTGTTCGGGCTCCGGGTACACGACTCACGCAACGCAGACGCTACGAAGGGGTCGGTGCGACCGTCCCGACGCCAAACCAAGCACCGGTATCGTGGAATTCGGCGAAAAGCATGTGGTCGCTGCCGGAGGCTTAGTCCGGCAGCCGGGCGCGGGCGAGTGGTTCGAGCGCTGGAAGCGCGGGGGAGTTCGAGGGCCGCGTCTGGTAGGAGATCACGATTGCTGTAAGGCAATTGATGTAAGGCTGGTTGTAACGCATTGGTGGATGGTGATAGGCTTTCCCTGGTTGCATGGTGCCAGGACATTATTGGCACCCTCTTGACCGCGAATCGCTCCTCGGACTCCTTTTCCTTCGGTCTACGGGGCCTGAAACCCGAGGAGCGATTCACCAAACCCAGTGAGACCCTCACTAATGTGAGGCGCGACCTACCAGAATGGCTTATTCCATCCAGGCTATCTCCTTGCCAGCATGAAAAGCACGGGACATCGCGGGCCGGCCCGTGGGGAACCGGATTACTGGGACAAACAGCCGCAGGTAGACCGTGCCCTAATGTCAGGAGTGACAAAAAACGGGCTTATAATCACTTCGAGGAGGAATAAGATGTGGCACTAGCGATTTCATTTTCCCTGCTGCTTTTGTGTGCTTGCTTCAACCTTATGGCCGGCACTGTCAGTAATGTCTCCGACCCACCTCCGCCGCTCGATTTTAAGTGCTGTAATGGTGCGGCCTTCACTGTCGACGATCTGGAAGTTACTTTTAGCGAAGATCAAATCATGGTTGGGTTCATCGCTCCAGCCGGATGCAGCGGTCTTCCTGCTGGCATGGTCGCCGAGATTAACTGTCCGCATGGAATTCCAGTAGGTACCGTTATCGAGCTTCAAGACTACGACGGACAATTTGTCAGTGCCTGCTGGACAGGTGACTCCTGTCTTTCCCCGGCTACTCCATTGCCTGAGCCAGCCACTTGGCCTTTGTTGCTCACTGCGGCCGTGATCGGCATCGCACTCCGCAAAACCCAGCGCCACACAGAACCGGCCCTGTCCTTGGTGCATTGACCGGGGCGGATTAGGGTCAGCATAGCCGCGCACCCCTCCTCCACGCTCTCTTAGAACAACTTAGCCTTACCTTCTGGGGTCTTGGGACCCGAGGATAGCTGGGCGTTTAGATTGGTTGGCGGCAAGCTGCGCGGCAGAGGACATCGTTTTTCTCCTGAAGATGTGGTGAAGATGGCCGCCCGCACTTCACACGGCGGTGAAGCACGAATCGGGTTGGGGTGCTGGGCGCAGCGGCCCAGCAC
>JBAUOG010000660.1:0-3082 GCA_049579625.1 Bryobacteraceae bacterium | reverse complement strand
GCCACTTTTGTCTTCAATCAGGTCGCGATCCACGAACGATGTGTTGGACTGCGCGGCGATGGCTTTGAAGGCATCGCCGGTGAGTTTCATTTTCAGCCATCCGCTTACATAGGTAGCTCCTAGGGACTCATAAAACTCGATGGCCTCGGCGGTCACCCAAATCCGGCCAATGGTGGTCACCTGAAAACCGGCCAATAGAAAACTGACTCAGGACTTTGACTCGACGGAGGTAATACCCTCCGTGAACGTGAGCAATGTCTTGAGCGAAGAAAAGAGAAAGCAAGTCGTCGCGCTGGGCCAGTTAGGCTGGTCGCTACGGCGCATCGAGAAAGCAACCGCTGTACGTCGTGAGACGGCCGCCGCTTATCTAAAGGCGGCCGGTATCGGCGTGCGGCCACCGGGTGGGTGGGGCAAGAAAGCACCCGCAAAACCGGCCAATGAGGTGACCACCGATTCAGAGCCGGCAAAACCGGCCAACGAGGTGACCACCGACTCCGGGGCAGCGGCCACAGTGAAGCCGGCGGCGGCAGAAACTCCACACACCACCACGCCGAGCGTCAGCGAACCCTATCGCGAACTCATCGACCTCGGTCTGTCTCGTGGCCGCAATGCCATGGCCATCTGGCAAGAGATGGTGGATCGGCACGGCTTCACCGGCGCCTATGAGAGCGTCAAGCGCTACGTGCGCAGACTGCGCGGACCCACTTCGCCAGAAGCGCGTGCGGTGATCACCACGGCGCCGGGCGAGGAAGCGCAGGTCGATTACGGCACCGGCCCGACGATTCGCGATCCCGACAACGGCAAGTATCGTCGCTCGCGGCTGTTCGTGCTGACACTGGGCTTCAGCCGCAAGTGCGTCCGGCTGCTCACCTTTCGGTCCAGCGCCCGCATCTGGGCCGAACTGCATGAAGAGGCGTTCCGCAAACTGGGTGGCGCCGTGAAGATCATTGTGACGGACAACTTGCGCGAAGGCGTGCTCGCGCCCGACATTTACGACCCCGCCTTGAATCCTCTCTATCGCGACGTGCTGGCTCACTACGGTGCCGTCGCCATGCCATGCCGGATCGCCGACCCGGATCGGAAAGGTAAAGTCGAGTCGGGAGTCGGTCATGCGCAGAAGACTCCGCTCAAAGGGCAGCGCTTCGAAAGTCTCCAAGAAGCACAGGCCTACCTGGATCACTGGGAAGAGCGTTGGGCCGACACGCGTATTCATGGCACCACCAAGCGCCAGGTGGCTGCCATGTTCGCTGAGGAAAAACCGGCGCTGCTGCCTTTGCCGCTGGCTCCCTTTCGTTATTACCAGTACGGCGAGCGAACCGTTCATCTCGATGGCTGCGTAGAGGTCGAGGCAGCGTACTACAGTGCGCCTCCAGGTTGGATTGGCCGACGCGTGCACGTTCAATGGGATGGAAAACTGGTTCGGCTGATCAACCCTAGAGACGGCCAACTGTTGCGCGAACATCTGCGCGGAGAGCGCGGTCGCCATCGCATCAAAGACGAGGATCGTCCACAACGCACACCGATCGGCGTGGTGCAGTTGCTGGCGCGTGCCGAGACAGCCGGCCCGCACATTGGTCAGTTCTGCAAAACGCTGCATCGCCTGCAAGCGGAAGCGGCGGTGCGACGGATTCAGGGCATCCTCTCGTTCCTCAAAAAGTACGGCGTGGCGCGGGTCGAGGATGCTTGTGCCGTCGCACTCGAACTGGAGTCCTACGACTTTCGTTTTGTGCGGCGCTATCTGGAGCGTCATTCACAACCGCCGGTCAGCCTGCGCCAGGTCGATCCGCTCATCCGCCAACTCACTCTCTATCGAGACCTCATCGACGAAAGGACCAAGGAACCCGAACCATGAACATCTCCGAACTACAACGCGCACTGCGCCAGCTCCGCCTCGGCGGTATCGCGCACGTGCTGGAAACACGTCTACGCCAGGCGCAAGCTGAACCGATGGCGCCCATCGATCTGATCTCTTGCCTGATCTCGGACGAACTGACTCGGCGCGCCGACCGATTGCTTGAGCGCCGGCGCAAACTGGCCGGCTTTCGCGACCCACACCGGACCATCGATAACTTCGACTTCACTTTCAATCCGAAGATGAACCGCAGTTTGGTCTTCGATCTTGCCACGGGTGGTTTCATCGCTAAACACGAAGATGCGCTGTTTCTCGGCCCGGGTGGAACGGGGAAGAGTCATCTGGCCCAAGCCATCGGCCAAGCCGCCATCTTGCAGGGCTATCGCGTACTCTATCGTGAGGCTCATGTGCTGCTCGATGAGCTCGCCGATGCCGTGGCCAGCGGCACCCGCAAACAATACATGGAGTCGTTGGCCGCGGTTCCTTTGCTCATCGTCGATGACTTCGGCATGCGCAAGCTACCGCTAACTGCCGCCGAGGATCTGCTCGAAATCGTCATGCGCCGCTACGAACGCGCCAGCACGCTGTTGACTTCCAATCGCCCCGTAGACGACTGGGCCAAGGTTTTAGGCGATACAGCCGCCGTCAGTTCTATGTTGGACCGGCTGTTGCACCACGGCCATCTCTTAAAGTGCGGCCCACGCAGCTGGCGCACCAAAACCGCGCCGTCGCTGCAGGATTCCTGATGAGCCACCCCCGACCAAGGAAGGAGATCTTATTACATGGGGACCAGTCCCCAAACCCCTGGGATTTACCGCTTTCAGGCCGGCATGGTCTGTGGCGGGCGGACTCGCCGCCCGCTCTGCCAGCCCCTGAGTCGGCGCTCCGGTCGCTTCCCAGCGTTGCCGTATCCTCCGCTCAGGCAGAATCAGCTTACACTCAGGGCGGCCGAAAACAAAAGCAGTTTCAAAATTTCATTGCCGGAACGCCAGCCGGCAGGGTATAAATAGCCTTGTCCTGAGTCAGTCTCCATTGGCCGGTTTTGGGGTGACCGCCATTGGCCGGATTTGAGGTGACCACCGAGGTTTAAATCGATATTCCAGTGGAAGTGATAACTACAAGGCTCTACTGTGAGCATTCCAAATGTGAGTGGAGCATCGCCCAAAAGATTACTCCTTCTGCATCCTGAACGCAAGCGGGTCGAGGAGAGAGCCTCGAACGGCAAGCACG
>JBAUOG010000659.1:0-16350 GCA_049579625.1 Bryobacteraceae bacterium | reverse complement strand
GTGCGAAGACCATGGAAGTCTGCGCGCAATGTCATAACGGTCTTAGCACCGCGATTCACGCCGATCCGATGCCCGAAGACGTTCTGGTTTCGAGTCAAGTTCCGGCACTGCGCAACTCGGAATGCTTCATTCAGAGCCGCGAGAAACTAACCTGCACCACTTGTCATAATCCACACGCCGATTCCGCGCTGGTGCCGACGTCGTCAGTGCAAATCTGCCTCGGCTGTCATTCCCTGGCGGCGGCGCAACATGCGGCAATCTGCCCTGTCAACCGGACACAAGGCTGCGTCGCATGCCACATGCCATCCGTTGAATCGGATTCCTTTCGGCTCACCGATCATTGGATCAGAGTGCATCCTTCTCCCGGAATGAAGGTTCAAGTGAGCGAAGAGAGATTCCGTTCGCAAGTCGTCCCCGAGCGCGAGTTCCTGCGGATGATCAAGGTGGAGAATGACGAGAAGGCCGCCGCCGCAGTCCAGCGCTTGGCTGCGGGTGAGTCGTTCAGCTCTGTCGCGCATGAATTGTCCGCCGATCCGACGGCCCCAGGCGGAGGCTACGTCGGCGAGATGAGACTCTCCGACATGGACGCGCAGCTCGCTGCGGCCGCGGCGCACCTGCCACATGGCGGGAACAGCGGCGTTATTGCGGTTGGCAGTGACCGCATCATTCTCCACCGGCTGCCTCGAGACTTCAGGTGGGAGGCGGACCGGCTCTTCCTCGAAGCATCAGATCTAAATGCCAGGGGCGATCGCGCCGGAGCCATCGAAAAGGACCGGCAGGCGCTCGAAGTGTACCCGTACCTGTTAAGGGGATTGGTCTTGATGGCAACCATTCTGGGGCAGGCCGGCGACGCAAGCCGTGCGTCGGAGATCCTGCAATTTGCCGTGCAGTTCTATCCGAAGGATGCATTGACGCAGTTCGACCTTGCCCTGACGCTGGGCAAACAGCCGGCGCGTCAGATCGAAGCACTCCGCCGCGCCATCGAACTTGATCCGGATATGATCGCGGCCTACCAGAGCTTAGGCGCCGCTCTCTATTCCGAGGGACAGAAAGCCGCAGCCATCGATGCATTTCGTCGTGGCTTGCAGATCGATCCTTTGTCCGCGGTCCTCTATTACAACCTAGGCTTGGCTTTGAAGGAACAAGGCGATGAAGCGGGCGCCGGGAGAGCGCTCGATTTAGCTACGAAGCTCGATCCGGAAATTGCCGCGCGGGAAGCGAAATCTCATTAGACGTGTTCAATCGATCGGGCGGTGCGGAGTCGCCGTCATTCCAGGATGAAAGCATAATTTCTGAATGAATCGGGCCTCAACACCTGCTGGGAAGAGCGAATGCGGGACGCTCTTGCTGTTAATGCTGGCCGCTGCTCCCCTGCACGCGGACCCTCGCTGCGCCGGATGCCATCCCAAGGAAGTTGAGGGGTACATGAAGTCGGGGATGGCGCGGTCGCTAGCGCCAATCGGCACCCGCTCCGCCCCACCAGACGGGAGCTTTGAGCACGAGCCTTCTAAGACGAGTTTCTTTGTCCGGTCGACTTCCTCAATGATGATGCAGGGCTTTACCCGTAGAGGTGAGTCAGCTCAACACACTGTCGCTTTCGTCATCGGTTCGGGGGACCACGCTTTGGGATATCTGATCCAAATCGAAGATAATCTCTTTCAATCGCCGCTTTCCTATTACACGAATCGTAAGATCTGGGATGTCGCGCCGGGCTATGAACTCGATCGTCATCCTGACTTCTCACGCCCTGTTACTCCCGAATGCCTGACCTGCCATTCCGGCAAACCGCTCCCGGTCCCCGACGGGTTGAATCGATACCGGGCCGGTGTTTTTGCGGCTTACGGCATTTCGTGCGAGCGCTGCCACGGCGATTGCGAAGCGCACTTGAAGAATCCTGCCCACGGCTCGATCCTCAACCCCGCAAAGCTGAGCGGTGCCGCGAGAGCCAGCGTCTGCGAACAATGCCACCTGACCGGCGAGGCACGCATTCCCAACCCCGGTAAGTCGATGCTGGACTTCAGGCCAGGCCAAACTCTGGAAGACGTCTACACCACCTATGTCGCCGCCGAGGCCTCGGGCCAGAACATTAAAGTAGTCAGCCACGCCGAGCAACTGGCGCTGAGCCAGTGCGCGCGAAAGAGCGGCGGGAGACTGTGGTGTGGCACCTGTCACGATCCACACGACAAACCGGCTCAGCCCGCTGCTTACTTTCGCGAGCGGTGCCTTGGTTGTCATGCTGCAACCCTCGAGAAAGCGCATGCCGCCGCCGGTCGCGATTGTGTTGCGTGCCACATGCGTCAATTGCCTGCGAAAGACGGAGGTCACACGGCCTTCACCGATCACAGAATCGCGTCGCCTTCAACAGCGGATTTGCGCGCAGCACCGCCGGACACGATCACCGCTTGGCGCGAGCCCGAACCTTCTCTTCGCGAACGCAATCTGGCGCTAGGGTTGGTTGCTGTCGGGCTGCAAAATGAATCCTCCGCTGAAGTGATTCGCGGTTATAAAATGCTGAACCGATTGGAGAGCGGTTTTCCGAATGATCCGGCACTGCTCACAAGTCTCGGTGTTGTCTTGCTGAAAGGGAAACAACCGGCGGAAGCGTTGAAGCGTTTCGAAAAAGTTGTCGAGTTGCAGCCGGACTATGCTCCGTATCACATGAATTTAGCCAGGGCATTGCTGGGTACGAATCAAACCCCGGAGGCCGCTCAAGAATTGGAGAAGGCATTGGCACTAAACGCTCTTTTCCAGCCGGCTGTTGAGTTGCTCAGCGAAGTCTACCGCGGACAGGGGCAAATCGAGAAAGCAGACAATCTGATGAGGAAATATGAGCAAGCCGCTGGAATATCGCGTCATTGAGCATCTCTCTCACGTCTTAACGCGTTTTCACCTGGGCCGGCGATGAGCGATTCTACTGCGGCTTCTCTTTGCTCTGAATCGCTTCCTTTGCCCTCTCGGCTGTGGCTGTACGCGCACGCTCTTCGAGCACACTGAATGTCTTCATTTCCGCTTGACTGTCAGCAGTGCGCCCCAGCGCGCGGTAGGCCTGAGCGAGCAGAAAGTGAGGTCTGGATTCATCGGGTTGGGCCTTGGCTACGGCGAGCAGGTCGGGGAGAGCTTCGTCGGGACGCTGCATCTTTAGCAGCAAGCTACCCCGGTCGAGTCTTGCGTCGACCAAAGAGGGGCACGCTGTCAGAGCCTGGGTGAGGTCATCGAGGGCTTCTTCCGGACGGACACTCTGCTGGACCAGCACATTGCCAAGCTTCCACCGTGCCATACAATTGTGCGGATCGATGGTAGTCTCTATCTGGAATTCTCCGAAGGCCGGTTCCCACTGTCGCTGCACCCAATACAGGTCACCCAGCTTGAAATGCAGACCGGGCTGGCGCGGAGCGATTTCAAGAGCCTTCTTCAGTTCCAGGATGGCCCCATCGTAGTTCTTCATGCTCTCCGCCATCTCTGACGCCACTTGGTGGGCCCAAATCGAGTTCGGATCGATAGCGTTCACCTTTTCGAGAGCCTGTTCGGAAAGCTGAATGTAGACCTTTCCCATCAAATACCAAACCTGCTGATTCTTAGGCTGGCGTTTCGCCAGCTGTTGAAGATGTTTAGCGGCTGAATCGAAGTCACCTATCTTGGTGAGGCAGTTCACCAGGATGAGTTCGGCATTGCTGTCGTCGGGGTTGGCTCGCAAAGCCACTTCCAAATGTGGACGAGCACCCGCGTAGTCGGCCATCTCGTACAGTGAGATGCCCAGGAGTGCATGCGCGGAGGGCATCCCCGGATTTACTTTCAGGCCCTTCTCCAGCACAGCGGCAGCCTTGGGGAAGTCTCGCTGTTTGAAGTACAGCATGCCGAGGTTGTTATAAGCGGGACCGAGCTTCGGAGACAGCTTGAGGATCGCTTCGTACTTATCGGCGGCGCCAGCGAGGTCTCCACTAGCTTGCAGGCTCTTGGCCTCGACGTATAACTGATCGACTTGGGCGTCCATGTTGCCGGTGGGCGTTTGACCGGATACGGCCAAGGCGCAGATCAGGGTGGCGTTGAGGAGACGAAGCAGTGGCGAAAATGGAGTGCGGCGCAAATCGGGATTCCTGGCGCGCCTGGCGCCATAAAACCAGAATAAACTGCGGCGGATGCCGTTGGCCGGTGTTTTAACATTCTGTGAGACTGACTGAAGCGCTGACAGATAATAGGACTCGAAGTGAGGGAGACCAGACGACTGGACGCGCGGAAGAGTTGGATAATTTCGATATTTGCCGCGCTACTGGCCACCTGTGTGGTTCTGGCCGCGGCTATGGGCGACATGCCGCCGCTGCAGTTTAAAGAGGTCGCCGCCGCTGCCGGCATCCGCGCCGAGATGCGCTGTGGCGGCCCCGAGAAACGCTGGATTCCCGAAGCCAACGGCAGCGGCGTTGCGTGGCTCGACTACGACAACGATGGCCGCATGGACCTCTTAATCGTGAACGGCTCCGACATGGAGACACTCCGTAAGATCCTGGGTGGACAGACTCCAGTGGCAGACAAGGGTGGGGTCTTCCTTTTTCACAATCTCGGCAACGGGCGGTTTGAGGACGTAACCGAACGAGCCGGACTGACAAATCCCTACTGGGGAACCGGCGCCAATGCCGCTGACTTCGATAACGACGGGTTCACCGATATTCTCATCACTACCATCGGCGTGGATCTTCTCTATCGGAATAACGGCAACGGAACGTTCTCGGAAATTGGAAGAAAGGCCGGACTGAGCCGGAACGTGGCCTGGCACACCGGAAGCGCCTTCGGTGATTTTGATGGCGATGGAAAACTGGATTTGTTCGTTACCGGCTACGTGGATGTCCACGCATTCTCATTTGCCGAACCGGCTCCAGTATGCGATTACCAGGGCAAGCACACCTTCTGTGGACCGATTGGCCTGACTGGGGAGCACGGAATTCTGTATCACAATAACGGGGATGGCACGTTTTCCGACCGGACCCGCGAGGCCGGGTTGGGCAACATGCCTGCCGCTCATGGATTCACGGTGGTGGCCGACGACTTCAATGGCGACGGAAAAACCGATCTCTTCGTGGCCAACGATTCCGACCCGAACTTCCTGTTCCTGAATCAGGGCAACGGCACCTTCAAGGAAGCGGGACTGGACCGTGGGGTGGCTTTCAATGCCGATGGCCGGGCCCAAGCGAACATGGGTGTCGCAATCGGAGACCTGAGCCATACTGGGAGACTGGACCTGCTGACCACCACCTTCCATCAAGATTATTTTCCGTTGTTTCGGGCCAACAAATCGGGATACTTCGAAGAGATCGCCGCACAAGTTGGCCTGACGTCGGCTACCGTGTCATATCTGGGCTGGGCCTGCGGACTGACCGACTTCGACAACGGTGGCGAGCGCCAGTTCTGGTCCGCCAACGGCCACGTCTATCCCCAGGTTGCTTCGTTCTGGCAACCATTCACAGTCTTCCGCAGCATCGCAGGCAAGTTTACATTGACGTGGCAGTATCCGCAGACACCACAGAACTCCTACCGTGGCGCGGCCGTGGCCGATTACGACAACGATGGCCGCATGGATCTGGTGGTGCTGCCCATAAGCGGCCAGCCACTCTTACTCCACAATGAAACCAGCGCCGCCGGAAACTGGGTCGGACTAAGCCTGCGCGGGACACGGAGCAATCGCGATGCAATTGGCGCCAGTGTTCAGCTGGAAGCGTGTGGCGCGACGCAGTTTGATTCGGTGCGCAACGGCGGTAGCTATCTTTCGCGCAATGATCCTCGATTGCACTTCGGTATCAGGAATTGCACGAAGCCGGACCGGCTCATAGTGCACTGGCCCAGCGGCACGTCACAAGTACTTACGACGTTGCCGCTAAATCAGTTCACGACCATTGAGGAGCCTCGGTGATTCTCGACAAGCTGGGGCTCCTGGCCATTGCGGCGCTGATGGGATCGATTCCAATGGCGGAAAACATTGGCGGCCGCTTTGTGGACGTGACTGCTGCACGGCACATTCGATTTCAAGGGGTGTCGCCACACACTTCGCGCAAATACTTGATTGAATCAATGGGCTCGGGGGTGGCACTATTCGACTACGACAATGATGGACGCCTGGACATCTTTCTCGTGAATGGCGCGGCGTTGAACGACCCGACGCCGAAAGGCACAGTCCCACAGAAAAGCGGGCCCCAGGATTGGAACCGCCTCTTTCACCAGAAGCCCGACGGCACATTTGAGGATGTCACGGAGAAGGCCGGACTGACCGGTGTTGGTTTTGGCATGGGCGTTGCCGTTGGAGACTACGATAACGACGGCTTCGAGGACCTCTACGTCACGGCCTACGGCGGCAACAAGCTGTATCACAACAATGGAAACGGAACCTTCAGCGATGTAACTGAGACCGCCGGCGTGGGGGGCAGCGGATGGTCGACCAGTGCCGCGTGGGTAGATCTGGATAACGACGGACTGCTCGACTTAGTCGTGTTGCGTTATGTCGAGTGGGATTTCAACGACATTTACTGTGGCGAGCATCGAGAAGGATATCGCGCCTACTGCCATCCGGACACGTTCAACGCCATTGCCCCGCTGGTGTTCCACAACGATGGGAAGGGCCACTTCACGGAGGTATCAAAGAAGATCGGCCTGGACAAACCCGCCAAGGCCCTGGGTATCTCGCTCGCGGACTATGATCGCGACGGCCACATCGACCTGTTCATAGCGAACGACTCGATGGTCGAGTATCTTTATCACAACAAAGGCAACGGCACGTTCGAAGAAACGGGGTTGCTGTCGCAGGTGGCAGTCGATGAAGACGGCCAGACCTACGCGGGCATGGGAACCGACTTCGCGGACTACGATAACGACGGCTACCCGGACCTGTTTGTGGACAACCTCGCCAATCAGAAGTACGCTCTCTACCGGAACAGCCGCGACGGAAGCTTTTCCTATGTTTCCCACCCAACGGGCATCGCGAAAGCAACCACACTGCATTCCGGCTGGGGCGTTCGCTTCATCGATTTCGACAACGACGGGTGGAAGGACTTATTGATTGCGCAGGGTCACGATCTGGACACAATTGAAAAGACCGCGCCCCAACTGCACTACCTTGAGCCGCCGCTGTTGCTGAGAAATACTCTAGGCAGCAATGGCAAGACCTTTCAGGATGTGTCTGCCAATTCCGGAGCCGTCTTCATGGAGCGTTGGGCCGGGCGGGGACTGGCCACCGGCGATATCAATAACGATGGCCGGGTGGACGCCGTCATCACCACCAACGGAGGCGAGGCGCATCTCCTCCAGAACGAAACGGCCACCGCGAACCATTGGCTGCTGTTGAGGCTGGTGGGCCACAAGAGCAACCGCGATGGAATCGGAGCGGTGGTGAGTGTTACGACATCGAACGGAACGCAGTACGCCACGATAACGACGGCAGGCAGTTATCTCTCATCAAGCGATAAGCGCGCGCATTTTGGTCTGGGACAAGACTCGGTGGCGAAACACGTTGAGATCCACTGGCCGAGCGGTGTTATACAGCGAATGGAGGAAGTAAAGGCCGATCAAGTGTTGACGGTCGAAGAGACGCAATGAGTGCCCGGCACACGATCCGTCATACTCGCGTCTGCGCCGTTCTAATGGCGGCGTCCGCACCGTTCCGCATCCTGGCGGCTCAAACCACTCCGCCGGCGCAGCCTGAGCCCGTCCTGGTGGCCGCACAGGCGGCTACAGATGCTGGGCGGCTCAATGAAGCCGAAGCATCAGTCCGTGAGTTTCTGAAAACTCGCCCGAATTCAGCCGATGCCCAGTATCTTTTGGCTTACATTCTGCTCAAAGAAAACAATCCGCGCGCCTCTGCTGATGCATACATAGCCGCGGGACGCCTGCGTCCGCCCACGCCGCTGGATCTGGAAGCAATTGGATCCGACTACTTCCTGATGGAGGACTACGCACAGGCCGATAACTGGCTCACGAAATCGCTGGCGCTGGAGCCGGCCAACTCGCTGACGTTGTACTTACTGGGCCGGACAAAATACAACTTGCAGCGTTTTGCGGAGGCTGTGACTTTGTTTACCAAGTGTCTCGACGTGGATCCAAAGAACGTCAAGGCAGCCGAAAACCTTGGCCTGGCCTGTGAGCGCCTGGGCCGAACCGAGGAAGCGCTGGCCGCGTATCGCACGGCGACCTCGCTCGACGGCACGCCGCCGCAGAACGCAAGCGTTCGAATCAGCATGGGCGCTTTGTTGATTGAGAACGGCAGGGCGGACGAGGCGGTTCCTGTACTAGTAGATGGTGTGGCACTGGCGCCGCGCGACCCGCGTGCCCACCGCGAATTAGGGAAGGCGTATCTGCGGCTCGGCCAGCTTGACAAGGCACAGTCGGAGCTGGAGACTGCCGTCGGGCTGGACCCGCAAAGTGCGCCCACTCACTTTCTGCTCTCGCAAGCTTACAACCGCGGCGGCTTGTCCGACAAAGCTCGCCAGGAGAGTGAGAAGTATGCCACGCTTTCCGGCCAACGGTCCGCCCCTGATGACGCGCTACGCGAGGCAAGGGCCGCCCTGACAGCGAACAACCTGCCGACCGCGGAACAGCTGACCCGCCAATACCTGCAGGTACATAAGAACTCCGCGGAGGGTCATTTCCTGCTGGGCTACATCCTCTTCAAGCAGAAAAAAGCCCAGGACTCGCTGGCAGAGTACACAGAGGGTGCGAAGTACCGTACGCCCACAGCCTATGACCTGGAGGTGGTGGCTGGCGATTACGTGCTGCTCAATGACTATATGGACGCCGACAAATGGTTTTCCAAGGCCGTCGAGTGGGACCCGGGGAACTTTCAGGCCCGCTATTACCTGGGACGGGCGAAATACGTCGAAAATTTATTTGAAGAAGCGATTGAGGCGTTTTCCGCGTGCCTGAAGCTTGATCCACATAGCGTTAAAGCTGAGGACAACCTGGGTCTTGCTTTGGAAGGCCTCGCCCGCACGGAAGACGCCATGACAGCGTACCGGACGGCCATAGCATGGCAAGCCGACGCGCAAGTGAAAGATGCCGGACCCTATGTGAACCTCGGCGCGTTGTTGTCTAGCACGGGTCACCCGGAGGAAGCCGTCCCTCTCCTGCTTGAGGCGATTCAGATCGATCCGTCGGGGGTGAATGGGCACCGTGAGCTAGGAAAAGCCTATACGCATCTCGAGCAGTTTGACAAAGCGCGACAGGAACTGGAGCGAGCCGTTGAACTAGCACCACAAGTGGCCGCTCCGCACTATCTGCTGGCTCAGACTTACCGGAAGCTTGGTTTGCTTGAGAAAGCCCAGGCCGAAACCGATCGGTACCGGGAATTGACCAGCACCCACTCCAGCGACAACCAGGGCAAAGCCAATCAGGCGCATTGAGTGGGCGTACTGAGCACAACGCCCGCTGCGCCAAGGGAAGCTTATTCCACCGGCGAAGCGGGCGCAGTGCGGTTTTTGGGAACGGCCTGTCTTTGCCTAGAACCTAAGCGTGATCATCCCTTGTCCTTGCCGATTCGGATTGGCCTGACAGTTAATCACTTTCCCGAAGTTCGTGTCGTTCAGATTCGTATCCGGAGCGCAGAAGACTACCCGGTTCAGGGCGTTAAAGTATTGTACCTCTATTTTGAGCCGGACCTTCTCTCCGAGCATGAATGACTTCGCCGCGGCGATGTTTTCATTGTAATTAAACGGACTGCGCATGCCTGCCATATAACGAGGTTCGTTGCCGATGGCCCATTGTCCCGGGTCGCTGAAAGCGGCTGCGTTCAATACTGGCAAGCCCTTATAGACGTTGTTGTACGAATACTGCAGCGTCTGTCCGGGCACTACGTTAGGCCGGTTGGGAGCTGAGTTTCCGAGCGGGCTGCCCGCGACTGTCACTTGTTGAGGGGTGCCCGACGCGTAGGTCAGTAACGGGCTGATCTGCCAACCACCAACCAGGGCATTGGTGAGCGCATTGGCGTTGTGGAGGAACGGCTTGCCCTTGCCGAAGGGAAGTTCATAGGTGGCCGCGATGCTAATGATGTTGGGTTGATCGTTGTTGTCGACGGACCATTCGGACTTCTGATTGTCCTTGTTCAGCGACTGGGCGGCGAACGACGTGAACCCGGAGTTCGTATTCGACTGCATATGCGAGAGCGTGTACGATACCAGGAAGCTCGGGCCGTTCGTGTAGCGCTTCTGCAGTTGGATTTGCATAGCGTTATAAAGGGCCGATCCTGAGTCGTCGAAATTGTTGAATATGCTTGCGAACTGAGGATAGGGCCGCAGAGCCTGCAGCACCGTCGCCGAAGAACCGTAGTCGCTCACGAAGCTCGGATAAGGACTTCTGATCCCCGCGGCAATGGCAAGAGGATCGGTCACGAGCCTGCCTAACAGTGCCCCATACTGCGTCAGGTAAGCCGGGTTGATCTGGTTGATCGGGTTCAACTGGCTTGGAAGGAAGTTGCCACGGTTGCCGGTGTAGGCCGCCGTCAACAACATGTTAAAGGGAAGCTCGCGCTGCACGCCAATGCTCCAGACGAGATCGTACGGCGCGAGGCCATCCGTCACGGGGTTAAAGGCGTTGATAGTGGTCGCGTTTCCGATGGTCGGGGTGAAGGGCGTGGGTGCCGGAATAGGCGCTATCTTTGAATCCCACTGCCCGAAACCAGGTATCGTCGAGCCGGTGCTGTTCTGTGTGTAGGAGCCCACCAGCAGGTTGCCGTAGTTGACTGCTACCTTGCTGGTCCCATACTCGTAAGCGCCACCGTCCAGGTAGTTCATCGAGAATCCACCCTGTAAAATTGTCTTCGAATTCAAGGCATACGAAAACCCGGTACGGGGACTGAAGTGGTTCCAATGAATGGCAGCCCGGGTATATCCCGAGCAACCATAGCAATTGCCAAACTGGGTGGCGGCGCCCGGTAATCCGGCCGCTCCGGGATTCGGGATGGTCGAATTGAAGTAGACGATGTAATTGCCAACGGCGGTGAAAGGCACCATTACGTCGTAGCGAACGCCGAGATTGACGGTCAGTTTGTTATTCACCTTGAAGTCATCCTGGATGTAGCTCGAGACGTCCCAGTTCCGGAGCCTCTCTTCCTGAGAGCCGATGCGATCCGCGCTATCGACCACACCCAGCAGGTAACTGGCGAACGAGTTGCCCGTGCTGGAAAGATTGTTTGGGTTGAACGGATCAGCGGTGCTGTTGTTGCTGAAGTTGAAGTTCCCGGCGCACTGCTGGCACTCGTTGTCGTCCTGGTACGTGCGGCGCAGCTCCCAACCGATGTTGAGAGTGTGGCGACCCTTTATCCAGAGGTAGTTATTGTCGAACACCCATCCCAGCTTGCGGTTCACCGAATTGGTGTTGGAGGTTCCGAGGTTGCCGGGGGAAAGCGGTCCCGAGAAATTAATTCCGGAAATAATTGGCGAGTCCGGCGCTGGCGGGAAGGGAGGCGTGGCGCCGGTGCGCTGCGGTAATTGGAAATTCAACTCACCCAGCCAGCTTGCGCCGGCAGTCATCACCAGATTCGGAGTGATCGAGAGGGTGTAGTTGATGAGGAACACGGTACCAAGATCCGGGAAGTAGGTATTGTTCTGCAACGGATTCGCTTGGGGAAGGTCATTGCCGCCTCCATACGATGTCTGGCGATCGCGCCACACCGTCCCGTGAATCGACTGCTTATCGCTGATGTTCTCGTCAATCGTGAACCCCCAAGGGTTCTGCCTGGTGGGGAAAACGCCCTGCAGGTTTTGAGAATTATTGACAAAGCCAGGCAGCGTTGGATTCGGAATGTACTGCAACAAGCTGGCCGAAACGGGGCTGAAACAGGCCGTCGGAATAATGTTTCCTTTGAACGGAGTTCCCGGAATGTTGCCACCGGCTGTGCAGCCATTGCGCACAGGATCAAAAATCAATGTCTGTTGGCCTGAAGAGTTGGTGAGCCCGTTGAAATTACCTGCCTTCTCGGCTGGCGTTGGCAATGAGAATGTGCCAGTCTGTTGTTGGTTCTGGATGTACCACTCCATGCTCAGGTGAAAAAAGGTCTTGTTTTTCCCGTTGTAGACTTTCGGAATGATCACGGGGCCACCGATAGAGAAGCCGAAATTGTTCTCGTTGTCTCTCGGAACAGTCGCGTTTGTCGACCCGCGTGAGTCGAAGTAGCTGTTGCGAATGATCTCGAAGCCATCGCCGTGAAGCTGATTGGTACCCGACGCCGTTTGATAGGTGATGACGCCCTGCGCCAACCCGTATTGTGCCGAAAAGGACGAGCGCAGCACGTTGAATTCGTTCACCAACTCAAAGGGCGGGTTCCAGATGGTTTGAAAACCTGCGGTTTCCGATTGCGCCATCGCAACGCCGTTAAAAACGACTTCGTTCTGGAAGTCGACACCCCCGTTGATTCGCTTACTGAACGTGCCGCCGGTGACACCGGGAGCCAGGAAGACGAAGGCATCGATCTGACGTCCCCGGCCTCCGCTAACTTCATTGGGCAGTTCCTGGACCACCTTGTTCTCGATGGTCGTGTTCAAGTTTGGCTGGGTGGTATCCAAAGCGATTACGTCTCCATGGACTTCAACAGTTTGCGACGTTTCGCCAGGCTGGAGCACTGCGTCTACAGTGGCGGCTCGTGCAACCTCGACCGTCACGCCTTTGTGTATAGACGTTTGAAATCCGGCGTTCTCCACCTTCACGGTGTAGACGCCCTGAATCAGATCGGTGATCGTATACGTTCCGGCCGAACTCGTGATCGCCGTCTTGGTGACATTCGTGGCGTCGTTGGTGACGGAGACCTTGGCGTTCGCAATGACGGCACCCGAGGAGTCGGTGACGGTGCCATCGATACTTGCAAGTGTTTGAGCGATGGCCTGCGGCGCGAGCCAAAGTCCGATACCTGCAACCAAGGCAATCACGACCTGGGAATGCAGCTTGGAGAAAATAGAAAGCGCAGACAACGAAGTCTTCATGGATCTCCTCACCTTTAAAATGAAGCGAAATGAAACGAAACTAGAGGAAGACTGCGAGTAGTACTTTCCCCCTAGAACGAGTTGGCCTAGTCTTTCACTATTAGTTCGTTCCAGGAAGTGGCATTTACGGTAAATTTACAGTAGGATAAACGGCGTGCCGCGCAGACACGAAATCCACTCAGGTCCAGAATGCACGTTAACGGAAGAGGAGCAGCGTCAGCTCCTGGAACGTGTTGCAAACAGTAGCGTCTTTCACCAGTCCGCAACTTTACGGGCTTTCCTCTTATACGTCGGAGAACACGCTTTGGCGGGCCGGCTGGATGAGATAAAGGAGCAGCAAATTGGCTGGCACGTTCTTGGGCGTAAGGAGGATTACGATACAGCCAACGACAATATCGTACGGATTCGGGCTCGCCAAGTCCGGCAGAAGTTGGAAGAGTACTTCGCCACCGAGGGCAGCGATTCGCCGTGGGTCATTTCAATCCCGAAGGGTGGCTATGCGCCGGTATTTCACGCCCGGCCCCCAGATACGGGAAAGGCTCCGGCTCACCTGACTGGAGGAGAGTTAAGAGCCGGACACTTAAACGACGGGTCGTTGCACGCCGACAGGTCTGAGGGCCCGGAGATCTTCCGGCGACCCAGTCTAGCGAGGATCTTGCCATGGTTGATTTCCGCCATTGCTACGCTCGCGCTCCTGACAGTCTTACTTGTACGCGGGCCCGCTTACACGCGGTCTGAGTTGCCGAGCGCGGCAAGCCGAAGCCTCTGGGGACAGTTCTTCCCGAACCCCGGTAAGGAGGTCACGGTGGTTGTAGCTGACTCCGCCTTCGCACTGTGGCAGGATTTTATGCACCGCAACGAGAATCTTGGCGAATATGTGGATCGCGGATATCTGAGAGAGCCGGAAGACAATGCCGATGCCCGCGGGATAGCAGTACGGCCCTACACCAGCCTGGCCGATGTGATCCTCACCCTACAGATATCCAAAATCGCTACGGTGTTCGGCGGTGAGGTCAATGTCAAGCACACCCGTAACGTCGATATCCACGATTTCAGCAATGGGGATGCTGTTTTGCTTGGCAGCCGCCGCTCGGATCCCTGGGTCGAGCTTTTTGAGCCGCAAATGAATTTCGTGCTCGATCAGGATTCAAAGTTGACGGGGCCCTGCTTTCGAAACCGATCCCCCAAACCAGGTGAGCCCAAAACATATTCTGCCGGCAACTGGGCCGGTGTGAAAGGATCCGAGGAATCGTATGCCGTAGCCGCTCTTCGGCCGAATCTCGAAGGTACCGGCCACGTGCTGATTCTGGAAGGCCTCGATATGGAGGGCACTGAAGCAGCCGGAGAGTTCGTCTGCAACCCGGAAAAGTTCGGCGCCCTGCTAAGGGCGACGGGTGCAGAGCGCGGCGCAGCATTGAAGCCCTTCGAGGCCCTTATCAAACTGCGTGCAATCCCTGGCGGTTATGAAGCTCTGGAGTTGGTGGCATTCCGCTACGGCCCGCCAAGCTGAGAGCCCTCGCTGAGACGAAGGAAGAACCTCCTTTACTCGTATCGGAGCGCTCTCATTGGATTCACGCCTGTCGCCCGCCGCGCGGGAAGATAGCTGGCGAGCAAAGCGACGCACACCAACAACAACGAGGCTCCGCCCAGCGTGAGCGGATCAGTTGCTGTAACTCCATAAACGTAGCCCGCCATCACCCGGCTCAATGCGACCGCTGCGACTAACCCGAGTACCACTCCGAACCCGGTCACACGCAGTCCTTCGCGCAACACCAGCATCAGCACCTCGTGGCGGCTCGCTCCCAGCGCCATACGGATTGCCATCTCCTGTGTTCGCCGGCTGACTGTGTAAGACATCACGCCGAAGATCCCGACCGCCGAAAGAACCAGAGCCAGCGTGGCGAATATCCATAACAATGTCATGGGGAAGCGAATCGCGCCATAGGTCTGGGACATGATGTCGCTCATCGTCCTCACTTCGTTGATAGGTTGCTCCTTGTCGAGAGCCAGCACCGCCTCGCGTACGCCCGGCACGACGCTCATGGGCGGCACGGCGGTTCGTACCGCCAAAAACACCCCAGGTACCGGATGCTGTTGGAAGGGTACGTAGACAGCGGCCTCCGGATTCCAAAGGTCCCAGTTGCGCACATCCTTCACGACACCCACGATTTCGAGAGGCTGCGCCGGGCCCGGGCTCTGGCCCGAATAGACCCTCGCTATAACCGTGAGGTGGCTGCCGATCGGGCTCGAGTGCGGCCAGTAGCGGTGCGCCACGGTTTCACTGATGAGGGCAACCGACGCCGCGCCATCCGCGTCTCGCGCCGAGAACTCGCGGCCCGCTACGAGACCCGTTCCCATCGCTCTAAGAAAATCGGGTGTGACGATCTTGAACGCGGCAGTCGGCTCCTGTCCAGGCGCCGCCGGCGGCTGGCCTTGGGGCTGGAAGAACACGTTTGCACCGCCGCCGTCCAGTCCGGCGCTTATCACGCCTGGAGTATTCCCGATTCGCTGAAGCAATTCCCGGTAAAAGGCTGACTGTTGCGCCGCAGACTGGTACTTGTAGTCCGGTAATCGAAGCCCCATCGTAACGACGTTCTTGGGATCGATGCCCAAGTCGACATCCACCAGTCGCAGAAACGTTCGCACTAACAGACCGGCGCCGGTCAAAAGAACCAGCGCCAACGCCATTTCGGAAACCACGAGACCATTCCGTAGCCGGCGTCGGCCGGGTTCTGCCGTGGTACTCAACCCGCCTTCTTTCAGAGACTCATTCAGGTCGGTCTTCGTCGTCGCCCAGGACGGTACCAAGCCGAAGATCACTCCCGTGGCCACCGTGATCGCGAGACTGAACAGCAGTACTCGCCAGTCAATGTCCACCACCCTGGCGTTCGGGAGACTTAAATCGTAACGGGTCATCGCCACCGTCAGCAGGCGATCCCCGGCGTAGGCCAGCAGCAGCCCCAACGCTCCTCCAAGCATTGCGAGCATCAGGCTTTCGGTGAGTAGTTGTGCCATAAGCCGCCGGCGGGTGGCCCCGATGGCAACCCGTATCGCCATCTCGCGCTTCCGCCCCGTGGCGCGCGCCAGCAGCAGATTCGCTACATTCGCGCAGGCGATCAGCAGCACAAATAGAACTGCGCCCAGCATGATCAGAAGAGGGGTTTGCATGTGGCGGTGATACGCGGCGTGCAGAGGTTCCACCTTGAAGCCCCATCCTTTATTGGCGGCAGGATACTCCTGGGCCAGGTTGTCCGCCAAGGCGTTCATTGCGACCTGGGCTTGTGGGATGCTCACGCCTGCTTTCAGTCTGGCCTGCGTTTGCAGGTCGCGCGAAGTGCCCCGTCCAACCTCGCTTTGCTCTTCCTGCGATAGCGTCAAGGGTACGAAGACGTCCATCTCCTGGTCC
>JBAUOG010000658.1:0-2854 GCA_049579625.1 Bryobacteraceae bacterium | reverse complement strand
CGGATTGATAGCGGCCTAGGAACACCGACTCGAGTGCGGTGCCGTAGCCGCCAATGACGTTGGGCGGAAGAGCATACGACGGTGGAGCAATGGGCGGAATGCCCACAATGCCGGAGATGACGTTGATTTGCTGGTAAATGCTGCCCAGTAGCGTATCGAACGGGTTGCTGGCGCTCGTGCTGAGCGTCCCGGCGAGGCCCTGGTTGGTGTATAGCCCGGTGAGGTTTACCTGCGGCAGCGTCTGGTTCTGGTCCAAGCGGCGCTGAAGTAGATTGGCGTCCTGACGATAGCGGATGTCGCGCAGCTCAGGGCGCTGCTTCATCGCACTCGCCACCGCAGCGCTGAGTTCCGCCGCGCCGGCCGGGGTTAAAAGGCGATCGTCCACGGGCAGGATCTCTTTATTCCAGAGCGGATCCTGGCGGTCGGGGAGCAGCAACGTCTTGAGGTTGTTCTCGGCCTGGGTCACAACGCTAATCGCCGCAAACAGTGTGTCGCGACGGCGCTCCAACTCCGCCTGCGAGCCGTACACTTCTACCGGTGCGAGTGTGCCGGCTTTAATCTGACGCTCGTTCTGATTCAGTTGCTCCTGGGCGAGGCGCACCGCTTCGGTCTCGACTTGTACGTCCTCCCGAGCGGCGACCAGGTTCCAGTAGGCTTGCGACACCTGGGTGACGATGTCGATGACGCGTTCCTCAAAGATGACGGCACTGTCGTCTGCCGCTTTGCGGCGGACCAGGATCTGCGTGCGTTCGGCATCGGTAGCGCGGTTGCGGAGCAGCGGGATGCTGAGATTAATGGCCAGGACCGATGTGTAGAACGGGTTGAGCGAGTTGAATGGCGTTGTACTCGAATTGCGCGCATTGTCGAACTCGATACCGAACGTGGCGCCGGTATTGGGGATGCGCTGGTCATAGGTGAAGTTCTGCCGGAAGAAGTGCTCGGACAGAATCCCGTTGGCGCCCTGCAACACCGAAGTAGTCGGGCTGTTCCGCGTTTCGATACCCGGGAGCCAGTGGAACCTCCCATCAAACGCCCCCTGCGCCAGGCGGATGGCCTGCTTGGCTGCGTCGACATCGACTTGCTGGATGGCGACGTCCAGATTGTTCTTCAGGGCCAACTTGATGGCATCCTCGAGCAGCAGGCGCTCCTCGCCACCACTGATTCCCACGCGCGGTGGGACGGTTACCGTGGCGGGAGACTGGGGCAGTTGTGCCGGTGGCGGGTTTGCGCCCACCGCCAGTCCGCTATCCTGCGCGCCCAGCGCCAGGGAGCACGCAACCAGCGTGGCCATGATTCTTGTCATCGGATTCATCCGTTGCCGCTTCACGGTTAGCTGACCAGTTCCTGGACCGGGACCGTTATCGGCTGCAGCGAGGACGCCGTTTTCTTGCGGCGCCATGGCCAGCGAATGTGGCCGATGTCATCGAACACGGAGTAGAACACCGGGGTGGCGAGCAGGGTGATCACCAGACACAGAGTCTGGCCGCCGATGACAACGATTGCGACCGTCCGTCTTGATTCGGCGCCGGCGCCTGTTCCCAATGCGAGGGGAATCATACCGGCAACCAGGGCTGCGGTGGTCATGAGAATCGGCCGCAACCGGTCCTCGCAACCGCGGATGATGGCTTCGAGCTTCGGCGCGCCTTCACGGCGTAGCGCCTTGATGTGATCGATCTGAAGAATGGAGTTCTTCTTCACAATGCCGAACAGGACCAACACGCCCAACGACGTATAAATGATGGAGAAATTCTGGCCGGCAATAATCAGTGAAATCAGTGCGAAGGGTATGGAAAGCGGAAGGCTGATCAGGATGGTAACGGGATCGATGAAGCTCTCAAACTGCGCCGCCAGGATCATATACATGAAGATGATGGAGAGCAGGAACGCAAACAGGAAGCCCCTCGCGGCGCGGCCGAATTCCTTGCTGGCGCCAGTCAGACCAGTCTGGTAGGTGGACGGGATATTGAGGTCCTTGACGGCCTGATTGAGCACCGGTAGCACATTGCTGATGGCCTGGCCCTTCACGATGTTGCCGCTGATGAGCACCTGCCGCTGTCGGTTATAGCGCTCGATCTTGGTCGGACCCGTGGATGCGGACAGATCGGCAACATTGCTCAGCGAGACATTGCCGAGCTTGGTGGATGGGACATACAGCTTTGACAGCGCGTCCGGAGAATTCCGGAACTTCTCGTCGACCCGAAGCTGGACGTCGTAGCGGTCGTCACCCTCGCGATAGTACGTGACCTGGGAATCGCCCGCCACCAGGGTGCGCATGCCGTTCGCAATGGCATCGACGTTCACGCCGAGGTCGGAGGCTTGGTCGCGCTTGATAAGAATGCGGACTTCCGGCTTGCCGGACTCGTAGGACGTATCGAGATCGACCACGCCCGGCATGGCAGAGAGCTTCTTCATAATCTCGTGGGCATAGAAATCGAGCTGATTCAGATCGGGCCCCTGAATATAGAACTGCAAGTCCCAGGCCTGCCCAAATCCTTGAATGATGGCTGGGGGAGAGACCGCAATGACGAGTCCGCGGAATCGAGCCAGCCTTTGGCGAGCCATGTCCATGATCGCCGCCTGCTTTTGTTTTCTCGCGCCCATGGGAACCAGCTCGACCAGCACCGATCCGCGGTCCACCTGCCGGTTGATATCGGAGCCGATCGTGAGCAGCAGGTTTTTGAGGCCTGGAAGTTTGCGGAGTTCCGCCTGGATATCCTGCATGACGGCATCCGTGCCATTGAGCGACGAGCCAGGTGGCATACGGACGGAGACTTCAAACTCGCTCTGATCGTCGACCGGGATGAAGACTTTGCCCACAATCATGAACAACGGCACGATCGACACCATGATGATC
>JBAUOG010000657.1:0-22483 GCA_049579625.1 Bryobacteraceae bacterium | reverse complement strand
AGGCGCAACCACGCAATAGTGCTGACCGTGCCAGATTTCCATGCCCGGATAGCCAGGGATGTCCCCCGAGTGCTTAATTGGTCGATCCGGCATCCGAAAGAAGAAATGCCGGCCGCCACCCCCGGACGCTTGTCGGCAGGGGGTTATGAGTTTGCCGTGCTCCGATTCGTACCGGGCCAGGGATGCCAGGCCGTCTACCCCCGGCTTCATGTCGATGTCAACGAGGAACAGGTCTTCCAACAGTACGGCTACGTTGGCGTCGGGCCACTGTTCCCACCACGCACGGATAACGCTTTCGTCTGTGGTCGCTTCAGTTAGGCCACCGCGATTGTATGGCGGTTTCTTGTTCCCCGGCGCGCGGCGCTTGACAGGAATCACGCGCCAGCCTTTCTCGGCGTAGCCCAGCGCACTTAGTAACAAATTTTGAGACTCTGATATCATGTAAGTAATCTCACTAGTTTCCTTTATGGAAAAGCCCCTCGCGAGGAATGTATCCCCTTGCGAGGGGCTGTTTTTTGTGTTTGCGAATCCGCAAACGTCGGCCAGGTCGCCCCGGCTTCGGTGATGCGATTTGTTCAGCCTAACCACCCCAACAAACAACTCCAGCAATTTAGCCCCGGCGATTGTCTCGCGCCCATTTGGCGATGCCGTCCGCTAGGTCACGCGCCTCATCGGCGGTTACTTTACTGGCGTCTTTGCCCAACAGACGCGCGGCGTAGTCTTCGTGTGCCGCGTCGATTTGCTCTTGCTTCATGCCCGGCTTTACTTCCGGTTTTGGCGTCGCGCCCTTCGCCGCGCGGAGTTCAACTTGCCGCGCGAAATAGCTTTCAAGTTCTTTGTCGTTGAAATCGCTCATTGTTTTGGCTCCTCAGCTTCCAATTCAGCTAACCTGCGTTCGAACTCCCTTGCCAGTTCAAACTGTCGGATAAATTCCGTTTGAAGTTCGCCCGCTCGTGTTCCGGGGGCAAGCAAGGTGTCAGCGGAAATCTGAACGCTCAGACCGTTCTCGTTGCAGAATTCCACTTGCTTCGAGACCGCTTCAGCGCAAGCCAAGTCCGACTGACATTCAGATAGGTCGGCACGCGCTTTGGCTAACGCCCGCGCCGCTTGAAGTTGCGCCCGACGCGCGGCGCGCAACGGTCCACCGCACTTATGCCACGTAATGCCGGCCGATCTAGTGGCGCACTTCACGCGCAGGCTTTGCGTGATCTTAACCATTCGGTCGAAGGCTGTTTCGTCCGGCGCGATAGACGCTTGCAAAAGCCGCTCCTCGGCAGTGGTCAACGCCTTGCGGTCAACGGCTAAAGCTTGCTCGGCCAGGTAGCCGTTGCGCCGTTCCGATTCGAGCGTGCCTTCTGCTGCTTTGAGCGCCGCTTCGTAGGTGTCTGCCTGATATTGCAGGGTTGGCAATTTGTCGCGGTTCGCGCGTTCGCGTTGCGGGGCGGCAAGGACTTTGAAATCAAGGCTACTGGACACGGGCTTCCTCCGGGCCGATCAGGAGCTTTTGCAAGCTCGTGGCAGTCACGAGGATTTTACGCCTAAGTTGTACTGCCTGAAGCCGGTTATCGGCCAAAAGCTTGCTTACACTTGCTACACTGCAACCGAGTAATTCCGCAGTTTCTTGCTGTGAGTATGCCAATCGGCGCAAGGGGGTATGTGAATAGTTGTTGAGCATTTGAATGTTCCTTTCTTGAAACAGATGGCTGGGCTAAAAAAGAAAAGCTCCCCTGGGATCATTTCCGATCCTGAAGAGCTTTTTTGGGAGACCTGCCTAATTGAATTATAACATCGCCACCTAATGCACTCTAAGGGCGGTTAGGGTTTAGCTAAATACCATTGGCTAACTACTTGAGCCTGCTCAATATTACCGTTGGCTCAGCGGATCGCTGGGTGCGCTGGGGTTCAGAATGGTAATAGGACGGACATGAACCAAGCATTTGAGCGACACTTTCGGGCAAAGGAACTGGCATTACTCTGGGGCCTGTCCACGGATAGCGTAATTCGACTGTTCGCAAGGGAGCAGGGGGTGCTCCGCATAAACAACGTGTGTGCGGGCAAGCGCCGGTACACGGTGTTGTCAATCCCTGAGAGTGTGGCCTTACGGGTTCACGAGCGACTCAGCGACGAGACGTTCCAGCCGCAGCTTTCGAGAGGAAACCCACTTCGCGTAATACGCCTCCGTGACCTTAACGCTGGAGTGTCCAAGCAGCCGCGAAACATCGTCAAGTTGAAGGCCGCTTAGTAGCTTGTTCACGGCAAACGTGTCTCGCAGGCGATGAGGGCGGCAGTCTTTTACGCCACACCTCTCTCCGATGGTCTGCATTCGGGAGTAAACCTCGTTCGCGAGATATGACTCATTAGCGAATGCGCCATAGAGGAATGGCCTCTCAGGGGCGAGCCAGTCACAGGTGTCGATAACCGTCTTCAACCTGTCAGTGATATACGCTTCCACGTGCCGGGGTTTTTCCGTCCGCTTTTGCTTTTGCATCTGATAGGTATAGACCCACAGATGTTCGCCCTTGGTAAGCAGGCGGGGGTTGAAGCGGATGGCATCCCCAACGCGCATTCCAGTTTCAAGAATCAGTTCTAGCAGCAGTCGGAAAGTCTTAGGGTGCCCGGCATAGCCGTGTGTCCCGCCGTTCAGCTTCTCAGCCTCAGCCAAAATCAGTTTCAATTCTTTGTCTGAATATGGCTCCTTCTGTTCGTAAACGGCGCGGTGCGCGGTCACCTTGTCCACAAGCGATTCCTTGATCCAATCGCGGCGGTATGCCGTCCGCAAGAAACAACGCAGCTTGGCCACCGATGTCGATTTGGACGTGTCAGCCATGTCCTCTGGAAGGCCCTCGGTCTTGAACGTCTCCAAAATGTCTACGCTCAGATCACGCATGTAGACCACACCTTGCGCCGCGCAGAACCTCTCCAGCCGATCCAGAAGCAGTTGGTGTTGTCCAATGGTCTTCTCTCCCAGTTCGTGACGCCGAGAGGCGAGATACTTTTGCGCGCACTCCCCAATGGTCGGGCCGTACACCGTGTCCCGCTTGGCTTCCTTCGCGTATTGGGCGATGAGAGATTCCCGCAGGGCCTCTGCCTCTTTAAGCCCCGTACAGCCTGTTGCTTGGCGAGGGAAGATTTCGCCTGTTGGCGTCCGTCCAAATATCCAAATCTGGCAGCCACAATCCATCCAAAATCGTCGAGCCTTAGCTGGAACTCGGCTTTGATGGACGGCGCAACCTGCGTTGTGGCGCTTGTAAAGAATCAGCCCTTTGATGGCGTTCACGGCCAGAATTGTACCGATGATCGGTACAACCTGTCAATTGCCCCCTCTAAGTTATTGATTTAAGGTTTTTTGGCTCCCCGACATGGATTCGAACCACGATTCACGGCTCCAAAGGCCGCTGTCCTACCATTAGACGATCGGGGAGTAGCGGTGGACACCGCGAACCTTCAGGGTAACATGCAAACGTTTCGGAACCGTGAGTCCGGCCTGCCGTGCGCCCCCTACCAGTCGGCGATCGGCGTCCCATCCAGACCCATTTTGTCCGATCCACTATGCACATCGAAGATGCCGGGCGGCTGGCTGCTGCCGCCCACCGACTGTTCTTCCATGATCAGCTTCCAGGTTTGATTTGAACCGGTCATGGGGTCCTGGGGGACCTGACGCAGATAGCCTTCCGTCACCAGGTCGTCGAGGGTCAGGGGCGCATGCTGTTTATCGATCGTGTATTCATCGACCATGGTGCGCAAGGTGAACAGGTTATTGCGCAGCACACTCTCTTTCGAGCGCTGAATCGACTTCTGATAAATCGGAATGGCGATGGCGAGCAGAATAGACACGATCGCCATCACGATCATCAACTCAATCAGCGTGAAGCCGGCGGCCAGCGCTCGACGGCGGCTGAACTGGCGATTACCAGTCGGCATAGGCTGTTCCATCCGGCGCTTTATCGAACGACTTGGTATACACGTCAAACACATTCTGGCCGCCCCAGCTGGTTGAGGCCGGGTCATCCTGCATGCTCCGTTTTCCCCAATCGGTGGTGCCCGTCATGGGATCCCGAGGTATATGTCGAAGAAAGCGGATTTTCCCAGTGCCTTGACCAAGGCCGGTGATGACGCCATTGAGCTTCACGCCCTCGACCAGTGCCTCCAGAGTAGGCGGATAGCAGTATTCTTCCATTTTGCCCTGAATCTTCCCGGCGTCGCACATGTCCTTGTATTTGTCGATCGCGGTGTGCATCTCTCGCAGGGCATAGCGCAACTCTTTTTCGCGCTCGCGGCGAACCTGGTAGCGTGCAATCGGCACTGCCATGGAGCTGAGGACCAGGAGGATGGTGAATGCCACCACCAGCTCGACAAGCGTGAAGCCGGATTGACGCCGGCGATGGCTTCCACGTGGCGAGACTTTGGAGACGCGACGGCTCATAACACTAATGGTTCTTGGGTGGAGGGGTGGCGTCGGCGGGCGGCGCGGTGGGCGTAGCGGCAGGGGTCGGAGCTGGCGCCACAACTTGTGGTCCGCCGGTAGACGGAGCCGGGGTCACAACTGCCGGTGAAGGCGAAGACACAGTTACCGCAGGTGCGGATTTCGGCCGAGCATTAGTCGCCGGAGTCGTAGGGGGCCCAAACACATTCGGGGGGATCGCTGAAACAGCCTGCGGGGAGGTCGCTGGTGGAACAGTCGCGGGCGGGGTCATACTCTGCGCCGGCGCCGGTGCAGCTGGTGTCACGTTCTCCACGAGCGCGCCGCGAATGACGTGAATGGATTCGAGCGCTCCGGACGCAATGGCTCGTTCACCCATGGCTCCGATGTCGGGCGCGCGTATGATATGCGGAACCAAGCCAATCAGGATTTCATCTTGCTCCCGATCCTTGGTCTTGGAGCCAAACAAGTAACTGAGCGCGGGAATGTTCACCAAACCTGGAATACCCGCCGTAGTCCGCTGGTCCGAATCCGAGGTTAGCCCACCGAGAATGGTCGCTTCGCCGTCTTTCAACCGAATATCGGCCTCGTTAATTCGCTGGCCGATTATTGGCTGCTGAACACCGGCGATGGTCACGTTCCCAGTTACGGTGGAAACCTCCACCTTGATGTGCATGCTCACCTCATCCGGGCCATTGACATGCGGCTGTAGATCCACCAGAACTCCCACATCAACCGGTTGGAACGACGTTGTGGCATACGGTAAGGAACCCGGGGTTGCCACGGCGGATTGCAGCGAACCCTGAACGTAGGGGATCTTCGACCCGATCTTGAGCGAGGCCTTGCCGCCATCGGAAGCGCGGATCTGTGGCCGCTGCAGAACCTTGGTGCTGCTGTCGTTCATCAGCGCCTGGATCAGGGCTCCTGGCAGGTTCACGGACCAGTCGGCGCTGGAAACATGGCCAAGCTGCGCCAAGGTAATGTACCCCGGGGAAACCGTGCTGCCCGTGCCAGTTCCAGTCCCCGTGCCAGTTCCAGTCCCGGTGCCAGTTCCGGTCCCCGTGCCAGTTCCAGTCCCCGTGCCCGTGCCAGTGCCGGTACCAGGCACCAAAGTCAATTGGTTTCGCGGCGTGAAGAGAATGTTGCTGTTGAGGCCACCTGTCGCGCCGGCAATGGCGGCCGAGAGCGTCTGCGTTCTACTCCTGCTCGCCTCCAGAACGACCACATCGATCAAGACCTCCGCCTTAGGCTTGTCGAGATCGTGGATCAGCTTCTCAATGACATCCACAGCGTCTGGCGCCGCGCGCACCACGATCGCGTTCTGGCTGGCCACCTGCATAATGCCGCGAGTCAGATTGGTGACCGTGCGAATCGCATTAAAGATCTCGTTGAACTCGTTGGCCGTGGAAACATTCTGAACGTAGAAGACCTTGACGACCTGATCCTGGTAGGCCTGGCGCTTCGGCTGGGTGTCGGAGGCCACGAAGATCGCGTTCCTGGTCACGGGTTTCCAGAAGGTATTGGTGAGGATCGCAATGTAGTTGAGCGCATCCTCGAGGGAAGCGTTCTGCAAATCCAGATTGAAGGTTTTGCCGGACAATTCGGGCGTACCCGCACTGTCAAACAGAACGTTGATCCCGGCCAGCTTGCCAACCGTCTCATAAAGAACCTTGGCGGACTGGTTGTTGATCTTCAGCGTAGTGATCTGGGGATTGATCGGCTGCAGAATTGGGACGCCTTGCAAGGAATGAATCCGTTGATTCATCTGCCGGCGAGCCTCTTCAGTCGGGGTCAGAATCTGGGCGCCCGGCGCCTTTTTATCCCGCTCCTTGATCATTGCCATGGTGATGGCGATTTCCTGGGTCACGGTGAGAACGGATGGGTCGATCGCGAACGCCTTCTGAAACTCCATCAGCGCCTGGTCGAGCTGCTGCTGATCCCGTAGCTTCTTCGCATTAGCGAGATGGGCCAGGGCAGCCTCATTGCGGGCTCGCCGGTCGCCCAGTAGATAGGCGGGGTCCTTGGGGTTGATCGCGAGGGCCTGGTCGAAAAGTTCGACCGCCTTGTCATACTCTTTGTGCGACTCCGCGGTCAGCCCTTCTTTGTACAGTTTTTCGGCCTGGTGGGAACTTCCGTAGACAATCGGAAGCAGAAAACTGGCCATACAAAGAGCCAGCCCAAAAGATCGCAACCGTTTCGAAACCATTGATTTAGCCGTACAAACCCTATGGTAGTCTACGGTCGGGTTTTGAGTTCTCTTCCACCCAAGCGTCGAGCAGAACCGCTCCATCAGGAGTCGCAAGTCGGCACCTCGGTCCGGGGGGTCGTCTCGCACATCGCTGTGGACTGTCGGGAAGCGACACCTCGGGTTGGGTTTATCGTGGACACATTGGTTCTCCTAGACATGACGCGGCCTACTGGGAGGCCGTGCACCCCGGTCGTGAAACAATGGTGGGGGAGTTCGCCGATTGCCGGCGGAGACACTTGGCGCAACAATCCAGCGAGATCAAGATTTTGAGCGATAACCGGTCGGCAGGACACAATTACCATCTTCTCGATCGTTTTGAGGCGGGAATGGTGTTGACGGGAACTGAAGTCAAGGCCGCCAAGAGCGGCAAGATTCAGCTCAAAGAGGCCTATGCCGAGGTTACCGGCGGCGAGGCGTGGCTGGTGAACGCCCACATTAGCGAGTATTCGCACGGCAATATAATGAACCACCAGCCTGCCCGCAAGCGCAAACTGCTGCTGCACCGGTCGGAAATCGATAAGCTGCAGGTGGAGACCCGCGAAAAAGGATTGACCATTGTGCCGGTCAAGCTGTACTTGAAAAGCGGTCGGATCAAGGTCGAAATCGCCGTCGCTAAAGGCAAAAAGTTCCACGATAAACGAGAGTCAGAACGCGCTAAAGAGATGCAGGCCGAAGCAAAAGCCGCACTCGGCCGGCGCGGACGTCAATAAACTAGTCCCTAAAACCCCATGCAACTTCTCATTCAAACTTCCGCCGCTACACAAACTGAGGCCGACGCATTTGCGGTCCTTGCCTTCGAAACGGAAAATGGACGTCCGCCGGCCGATTCGGCGCATGCCGAGCAGAACGGCTGGCTGGCCGAGCTTCGAGCCAGTGGCGAATTCACGGGCAGGCTCTACGAAACGGCAGTTTTACATCGTCCGGCCGGTTTGGCGGCGAAAAGACTGGTCGTGATTGGCGCTGGCAAGGCCGACAAGATCTCGACCGTGGAACTGAGGCGGATCGCCGGAACGCTGGTCCGGTCCCTGAAAGGGAAGGGGGCGCGAAGCATCGCTTTGCTCCTGGAGGGAGATCTAGCCTCCGAGGAACACGTGCTGGCGGCATCTGAGGGCGCCGTGGTCGGCGGCTGGGAGCCGGACAAATACAAGAGCGACACAAAGAAAGAGTCGGCCAGCCCACAAAGCATTGATTCGTTCACAGTGGTTGTCCCGGGCGGCGGCAATAGCTCGCTTGCGGCGGCTCTGGAGCGAGGCCGGATCATCGCGGAGTCACAGAACTTCACCCGCGATCTGGTGAACGAGCCTGCCAACAAACTGACCCCGGCCGTGCTGGCCGAAGCCGCCCGCCTTATGGCGGCGGAAGAAGGTCTCGCGTACGAAGTTCTAGACCGCGAGGAGATGACCCGGCTTGGCATGGGGTCGCTTCTCGGCGTGGCAGTGGGTAGCGCTGAGCCGCCCTTCTTGATTGTGGTGAAATACAAGCCCGCCCGGCCGAAGGCCGCCGATCAACTGGCGCTGGTGGGCAAGGGTGTCACATTCGACACCGGCGGCAATTCCATCAAACCCGCTGACGGCATGGAGAAGATGAAGTACGACATGGCCGGCGCCGCGGCCGTCCTGGGCGCGATGCGTGCCCTTGCTCAATTGAAGCCGCCGGTAGCCGTCACCGCCTATGTGCCGACCGTCGAGAACATGGTCAGCGACCGCGCCCAGCGGCCCGGCGACATCGTGACGGCCATGTCCGGGAAGACGATTGAAGTCTTGAACACGGACGCCGAAGGACGCCTGATTCTGGCCGATGCCCTGACTTACGCCAACCGGAACGGAGCGACCCATATCGTCGATGCGGCTACCCTGACGGGCGCAATCGGAGTCGCGCTAGGCCAATACAATATTGGCGCCTTCACCAACAACCAGGACCTGCTCAACAAGTTTCTAGCCGCCGCGACAAGCGCAGGCGAAAAGACCTGGCAGTTGCCAATGGATGAAGAATACAAAGAGTACCTGAAGTGCGCCTACGCCGACCTTCCCAACATTGGCAGCGGGCGGCAGGCCGGCTCCATCACAGCCGCCTGGTTTCTACGCGAGTTTGCTGACCCAACACCCTGGGTGCATCTCGATATTGCCGCGACCGCGTGGCTCGACGACGGAAAGAGTTGGATCTCAAAGGGCCCCACCGGCGTGGCCGTGCGATCGTTTGTGGATCTCGCGATGAAGTGGAGCTAGTGGTCCGGGCCGGCCCCCCTTTTCCGTCCGGCAAAAAAAGGTGGAGCGGTTGGGCGGCGCAATCATACAATCTAGAATTGGCTTCAATATGCTGTAGCGCGGAGGAACCACGGTATGCAGCTTCGAGTTTTAGCCTTCGTTCTGGCCGGGGGTAAAGGGACGCGGCTGTACCCCCTCACCAAGGAACGCGCCAAGCCGGCCGTCCCGTTTGGGGGCCGGTACCGGATTGTCGATTTTGTTCTCAGCAACCTCGTCAATTCCGGGATCTATTCCATCTACGTGTTGATCCAGTTCAAGAGCCAGTCACTGCTGCAGCATTTGCGCGAAGGCTGGGAAGTGAGTGGATTGCTCAAGAACAACTTCATAATCCCCGTCCCAGCACAGATGCGGTCGTCTCACGAGGATTGGTACCGGGGCACGGCTGACGCCATCTACCAGAACATTAACCTGATCGAGCAGGCGGATCCGCATATAGTGGTGATTTTCGGAGCCGATCATATCTACCGCATGAACATCCGGCAGATGATTGAATACCACGTCGCAAAGAAAGCCAGCGCCACCATCGCGGCCATTCCGGTAGAGAAGGAATTAGCGAGTGAGTTCGGAGTCATCGAGGTGACTTCCGATGGAGCAATAGCCGGCTTCCACGAGAAGAACCCGGACGCCCCCACCATGCCGGGCGACCCCCTACGCGTCTTCGCCTCCATGGGGAACTACGTATTCTCGACGGACCTGTTGGTTCGCGAGCTATATGCCGACGCCCAGAATCCGAACAGCTCACACGATTTCGGCAAGGACATTCTGCCTTCTCTGATTGGGCGGGCCGACATGTATGCCTACGACTTTCAGACCAATAAAATCCCGGGCGACCCGAGCGGCGCCCCTGTATACTGGCGCGACGTGGGAACCCTGGACGCCTATTACGAAGCCAGCATGGATCTGCGGGCGGTTTCGCCGGAACTGAACTTGTACAACCGCCAGTGGCCGCTGCGCACGGCGGGCTACTCGGACGCTCCCGCCAAATTCGTGTTTGACCACGACGGACGGCGCGGCCAGAGCCTGGACAGCATCGTGGCCGGCGGGTCCATCGTATCGGGCGGCCTGGTTAAGGGATCGGTCATTGGACGCGGCGTGAGGATTCACACGGGATCCCATGTTGAGGATTCCATTCTCTTCGACAACGTCGACGTCGGCCGTCACGCCAAGGTACGCCGGGCGATTCTGGACAAGAATGTGAAAGTACCGGAAGGCGCCAGAATCGGCTATGACCCGGTTGAGGACGCCAAGAAGTACTACGTCACGGAAAGCGGCATCGTCGTGCTCGAAGGTCATCACTCACTGGTGGATGTGTCGACGATTCAGGTGTAAAAGTCCGTATCGACCATCCCGCCTTCGCTGCTCTTACTCGTAGCGCAGAGCAATGGACGGATCGACTTTTGACGCCCGGATCGCGGCCGGTAGCGCAGCAACTATCGAGGCCAGCAACAGACAGCCGAGCGGGAGCGCAATGCCTGCAAAGTCGGAAGGCTGGACCTCGAAAAGCACGTCTGTCAGGAGCTTGCCCATGCCGAGCCCGATGCCGACTCCAACGGCCAGTCCGACCACAACCGCTAGACCGATACTGGATAACACGAGACGGATCGCCTGACCCTGCTGTGCCCCTAGCGCAACGCGAATTCCGATTTCCCTGGTGCGTTGGATGACGGCATAGTTCAAAACCCCGTAAAGTCCCAACGCGACCAATGTGATCGCGACTAGCGCGAAGAAGCCTGAAAGAAGGGCCATCAGACGCTCGCGAGTCAGCTGGTTGTTGATGTAGGCCGATTGCAGATTGACTTCCGTGAGATTGAACCCAGCGTGGACACGAGGAATTTCATTCCTGAGCAGCGTTGAAACGCTGGAGGGGTCAAGTGAGGTTCTGACTTCGAGAGTGCCTGAACCATCCTCGCCTCGATAGGGAACGTAGACGGTCGGAGGGGGGGCCCCCCGCAGGTCGTTATATTTGGCGTCTCCAGCAACGCCCGCAATAACCTGCGGAACCCAGGTCTTGTTCGACCCTTGCCGGGTGAATTGCTGCCCCACCGGGTCCTTGTCCGGGTAATAGCGGCGGACGAAAGCCTGGTTCACAATGACCGTCGTCGGCGTCTCGGGTTCCGCGTCATGGGGAGTGAAATCGCGGCCGGCAATGAGACGGATCCTCATCGTCGCGAGAAACCTAGGCGATACGCTTAGGTAGCTGGGCTCGTAATCGTCTGGTTTCCGGCCGGGAACGCGCACTAGATCCGACCATCCCCAGCCTCGAAAGAGGGCCCAACTGGACGCACTCGCTGATTGAATGCCGTTCAGCTGTCCCACACGGTCAAGCAGCTGTTGCCAGGCAACGCGCGCCTTTTCACCGCCTTCACGAAGGCCCTTTGCCTCTACCCGGCATAAGATTACGCCCTCTTTGGCGAAGCCGGGATCGACGTGATTCAATCTCTGAAACGTAAACAGGAGGAGACCAGCCACGAAAAGCACGACGAAGCCGAAACCGACCTGTATGGCGAGCAGGGGCCGCAGCAGGCCGATGCGAGTGGAGGACTTCCCGCTGCCTGCCTTCAACGCCGTGTTCGGCGTCGTCCGCGAGGCCCTTAGCGCCGGGGCCAGGCCGAACAATAAAGTAGTAACCGTACAGATTAAAACCAGGAACGCAAAGACGCTCGCGTTGGGGCGGAGATCCAGGAAGATGTGGGTGTCTGTGGTCGAGAGCAGACTCACCACCACAGGAGCCGTGGTGACTGCGAACATCGCGCCCAGGATACTGGCGGCCAGCGCGATCAGCCCACTTTCGATAAGCAGCTGTTGTATAAGGCGACGTCGACCCGCGCCGATGGATATTCGCAGCGCCATTTCATGATCGCGAGCCGTGACACGCGCAAGATACAGATTGGCCACGTTAAAACAAGCGATAAGCAGCACCAACCCCACCACGCCCGCAAGAATCCACAGCGGCCTTTCGAAGTTCTTGCGCAGCTGGGAAGGGCCGTGCGCCGCGGAAGCAACGTGAACGGGTGAGTTGAGGAACAAGCGCAGCTGCTCTGGAGGCGTGTCGGCCGGGAAGTACTTGGCCACCCGCTCGCGGCGGTCCGCCGTAAATGGTCCTTGAATGTTCGACCGTAGCTGGTCTGCTGCGATGCCCGGCTTCAGGCGTCCCCAGATACGCAGCCAGCTCCAGCCCGCCTTGTCAATTGCCTCGGTAAACATCATGGTCGGCATCCACACATCCGTTCGGTATCCGGGCTCGAGGCCAGTGAAGCCCGCTTGAGCGACGCCAACAATCTGAAACGGCTCGCCTTGGACCGAGTTGTCTTCTCGCGTGAACCATTGCCCGACCACGTGCGGGTCGCCTCCAAAACGCCGCTGCCAGAAGTCGTAGCTCAATACAGCCACAGGGTGAGCGCCCGGATGCAAGTCGTCATTCGCGGAAAGAAGCCGGCCCAGAGCCGGCCGGATGCCTAGAACCTCGAAGGAGTTCCCGGAAATCCACTGCGGTATAAACTTCTCCACCCTGCCACCGGTTCCGTTAAAGATCGCCGATTGCTCACTTTGATAACCCACCGCGAACATGTCTGCCAGAGGGAGCGCCGCATCGCGCATCTGCCGGAATAGGGGGTAGCTGAATGAGTCGGCATCTTCCCCCCGTTGCTCCGCGTCCGGACTTTCGGATGGGTAGCTCACGTATACCAGCCGCGGTGCGTCCGTGACGGGCAAAGGCCGCAGAATGAGTGCTTCAATCAGTGAAAACGCAGCCGTCGAGGCGCCAATCGCGAGTGCCAGCGAGATGACCGCAGCCAGCGTGACGGTCGGATTCTTACCCAACATGCGAATGCCGAACTGTATGTCGTGCACCACGGACTCGAGCCACGGCACTAAGCGGGCCTCCCTGCTGTGCTCACGAAGTTGAAGCGGATTCCCGAATCGGCGCTGCGCTGCCAACGCTGCCTCGTCGGCTGACATTCCTCGCCGGATCAAATCCTCTTTGCGCGCCTCCATGTGAAATCGCTGCTCGTCGGCCAGGTCTCGGTCGAGCTTGGATTCATGAAACACTCGCATGACGCGGGCTAGCCAGGACATCGGTATCTCCTTAGGCGTGCTTCAAAATGTGGCCGACGGCATCCGTCACGGCACGCCAGCGGTCTTCCTCCGTCTCCAATTGCTTGCGACCTCCGAGGGTGATCTCGTAGAGCCGGGCACGCCGGTTGTTTTCCGTGATGACCCAGCTTGCCTTGATCCAGCCGGCCTCCTCCATGCGGTGGAGCGCGGGATAGAGCGAACCCTCTTCAACGCGCAGAATGTCGGAGGACATCTGCTCGATATGGGTGGTAAGCCCGTAGCCGTGTAACGGACCCCGGCGGGAGAGAATCTTGAGAACCAGCAGGGGAAGCGAGCCTTGGAGGGAATCTTGTCGCGCCATGACATATCTCACTAAGATATCTTAGTGAGCAATCTGAGTGTATCCAGACTCGAGTTGTTCGTCAAGAGGGAAAGTGAACCTGGACTTGTTGGCGAAAGTTTCCTGCCAACCTGCATCCCGGCCAACCGCAAGCTGACGGTTTTGAGAGGGTTCCATGTCATACTAGTAATGCCTGAGCATTTCTGCCCACTCCTGGACCTTCCGAACTAAGTCGGATGCTCCAGCACTTTTTTCTTAGACTTACCGAGCTTCGCGGGCGGAAACAAATGACCACACGTGTGGAGTTGGGCAATGCCCAACAAGGCTTAGACGCGACCCTAAGCCAGTTGGCCGGTACGCCGAGCCAGATCGAATGGGCGGAACAGATTCGGCCGCGAGTGTGCGCCGAGTTCGATCGCGTGTCCGATACCCTTCTGGCGGTGGCTTCTAAGCAATCAGAGCAAGATCGGCTGGGCACCCAGGCAATCATCGCCATTCTTAGGGAAAAGCGTGTGGAAGTCCTGGCTAAGGGCGAAGCAGGCTATTTCATCCGCGACTGGCAAGAGTTAGCCGACCAAGTCCGGCAACTGATTCGAAAAGACCCCAGATATCAAGCAATACGGCTGGCGAAAGCAGAGCGGCATCGACGATCAGATCGCGTCGAAGCCTCCATGCGCACTCAGCAGATAAAAGCAGGTAAAGGAGATTTACAACATGATTAGACCCCTATATGACCGCATCATCGTGAAACGAACTGAAGAACAGGAAAGCGTCCGCAACGGCATCATCATCCCGGATTCCGCCAAGGAGAAGCCGCAAGAAGGCGACGTGATCGCAATTGGTCGCGGCAAAAGGCTGGATGACGGCCAACTGGCTCCGCTGGACGTGAAAGTCGGAGACCACATTCTCTTCGGCAAGTACTCGGGCAGTGAGACCAAGGTGGAGGGCACTGAGTACATCATCATGCGCGAGGACGATGTTCTAGCAGTTCTGACCACGAACGGGACGGCGAAGTCGGCCAGCCCGGCAAAGAAGTAACAAAGGAAACTACCAATGGCAAAACAGATTGTATACGGCGACAACACGCGCCAGGCGATTCTTCGCGGCGTTAACAAAATGGCGGACGCGGTAAAGGTCACGCTTGGCCCCAAGGGGCGCAACGTTGTTCTTGACAAGAGGTTCGGCGCTCCCACCATCACGAAGGATGGCGTCACTGTGGCGAAAGAGATTGAGCTGCAGGACCATCTTGAGAATATGGGCGCGCAGATGGTGAAGGAAGTCGCTTCCAAGACTTCCGACATCGCCGGCGACGGCACCACTACGGCTACCATCCTGGCCCAGGCGATCTTTCGCGAGGGCGTCAAAGCGGTCACGGCCGGTGCGAACCCAATGGCCGTGAAGCGTGGAATCGACAAGGCTGTCGATGTGGTTGTTACCGGCGTTCAGAAACTGTCTAAGCCTGTTTCGGGCGACATGATCGCGCAAGTCGCCAGCATCTCCGCCAACAGCGACCCCACCATCGGCGACGTTATCGCCGAAGCCATGAAGAAGGTCGGCAAGGACGGCGTGATCACGGTGGAGGAATCCAAGACCATGACCACAGAACTCCAGACCGTGGAGGGAATGCAGTTTGACCGGGGTTATCTCTCGCCTTACTTTGTGACCGACCAGGACCGCATGGAAAGCGTCCTCGAAGATGCCTATGTCCTGATCCACGAAAAGAAGATCAATAGCATGAAAGATCTTCTCCCGGTGCTCGAGCAAATCTCCCGTGCCGGCAAGCCAATGCTCATCGTCTCCGAAGAAGTGGAAGGCGAGGCGCTGGCGACACTGGTTGTTAACAAGCTTCGCGGAACCATCAATGTCTGTGCGGTAAAGGCGCCGGGCTTCGGCGACCGCCGCAAAGCGATGCTCGACGATATCTCGATCCTGACTGGCGGCAAAGCCATCATGGAAGAGACCGGCATCAAGCTAGACAGCATCAAGCTTGAAGATCTTGGCCACGCCAGGCGCATCACGGTGGATAAGGACAACACCACTATCATTGACGGCGCCGGAGCGGCGAAGAACATCGAAGGCCGCATCAAGCAACTCCGGACGCAAATCGAAGAGACAACATCCGATTACGATCGCGAGAAGCTCCAGGAACGGCTGGCAAAACTGGCCGGTGGTGTCGCGATCATCAAGGTCGGCGCGGCAACCGAGACCGAGATGAAAGAAAAGAAGGCCCGTGTCGAAGACGCTCTGCATGCCACTCGGGCGGCGGTCGAAGAAGGAATCGTGCCCGGTGGCGGCGTCGCGTTGCTGCGCGCCTCGCTCGCTCTGGATGACCTCAAACTCGATGATGCCGACGAGCAATTCGGCGTCAAGATCGTCCGCCGGGCCTGCGAGGAGCCGGTGCGTCAGATCGTGCTCAACAGCGGTGTCGAGGGCGCGGTTGTGGTCGAGAAAATCAAAGAGCAGACCAACGCGAACTTCGGCTACAACGCCTATACCGACGAGTACGAGGACCTGGTGAAATCGGGTGTCATTGACCCCACCAAGGTGACTCGTACGGCGCTCCAGAACGCGGCGTCAATCGCATCACTGATGCTGACGACCGAAGCCATGATCTGCGAGGCCGTGGAAGAAGAAGAGAAGTAGAGTAAACTTTCGCCGGGGACGGCGGAAAAGGCATTTCTCAGACCCGCATCCGCTCAGAAGCCGGTGCGGGTCTTTTTTTTTGGGCAGCCGCAACTTCAGTTAGCCGGTGTGAAGTTGGCGAACATCATGCCCGCTTCCTCCAGAGTCTTCAGCGGCACGTAATCGCATGCCGCGTTGTATCGTTCCCAGAGTCTCTTCAAGCCTTCATGATGGTGTGCTTTTTCGATGCCGCCCGCGACCCACTCGAACACCTCGACGATTGTCCCGTCACCGGCCGTGGCAATCAGATGAGGTCGCTCTGTGACTAGACCGATGCTGCGCAGATACGGAACGTGTTCGCGAGTCAGGGCCAACAGTTCAGCTGCTTTCCCTGGCTTTGGCTTGTAGGCGACGATTGAGACACAAGCATTGGGATTGCTCATTAGGGGCTCCTTGCGGACCACTATACGCTTTCGGTGCCGTGACCGTGAGGGAGCGGACCACCTGAGTGAATTCAAACTGAGTGAGACTGGAAAAGCGACGTGGCCACACCCTGCTCACCGACGACGTACTGAACGGCCGCCGAGACGTGTTCTGGCTTCCACAACCAGCGCATGCTGCCATGGCGTGCCCAGCGCTTCCGAGTCGGTTCATCCAACCCCGTCCGATTCAGATGGCGACTGGCATAAGCTTTGAAGGCGACCATAATCTGCTGGGGCGGGACCTCGGCCGCCACCACCGTATGCACGTGGCTACTTCGAACATGAGCAGCTAGTAGACCCCAGCCCCGATACGTACACACCTGGATCGCCTCCAGCACAGCGGCGCGGCGGATCTGGTCCAAGTGATAGGGTGCCTGATCCATTCGTTCCCGTGCGGCTGAGGCACGCATGGAATCCACCTCCAGGAGCGGGCTTCCGACGATATTATGGTCGCGGTCGACGGAGCCTAATTCGCTGCCGTGCAGGTGGCATCCGTAGCAAACAAATGTGATTAGGAAAACCATCGGCTGCGACCCAATGTACAGCCTGGGGCAGGATATTCCAACGTCAGGATTTTCCTAGGCAGATCAGGCTCCGCTCCCTAACCCGGCATAGCCGGAACCAAACCGGCTCCGGGATTCCGGGCAACCGAAACGCGTGAAACCTCGGTTTTCGTAAGTCATGGGCGTCCGCTCCCTCACGGTCACGGCTCCGAAGACGTGGAACTCGCGAAAGTTGGGGCTGTCTGCAATCATACTCTGAGGTCCGTAAACATTGGGTGAAATGCTTGACACAAAAAATATTCTGCCAGAAACGACAAGGATCCAGCTATGTAGGTACTGACGGTCACGGCTCCGAAGGGGTTTCTCGCTCCCTTAGCATCCGCGCGCGTCAGCAAGCGGACTTTGGGTTCTTAACAGCCACGTCTTTGGCGCGTCAGGCGCTACCCAAAACGGGCCGCCTCGGCACAACGGCAGTGAGCAGCAGCGCGACCACCACCACCACCACGGCGCCGATGACGTTGTACCAGAGAAACGTAATACCGGTGAAAGCCGCCGCGAAGAAGATGGCTGCTTCTCCGCAGATCACTCCCCAGAATGCGGCGGTGCCGCCCACCCGCTTGAACCCGAACGCCAGCACAAACGCTCCCAGCATCCCGCCGTAAAAGAGCGAGCCGACGATGTTGACCCGCTCGATCAGGGCTCCGAAGCCGCGCGATCCGAAGGCTGCGAACGTGACTGCATACACGCCCCAGAAGACGGTCCCCACGCGTGAGGCCATCAAGTAATGTCGATCCGTTCCGTCTTTCTTGATAAACCGCCGGTAGATGTCGATCACCGTGACGGTCGCAAGCGAGTTGATCTCGCCCGACGTGGAAGACATGGACGCCGAAAAGATGACCGCGATCAGCAGACCCACGACACCCACCGGCAGATAGCTGGTCACGAACGACAGAAAGATGTAGTTCGTGTCGTTGAACTCTTTCGCGTTTTCCAGACGCGCGGCGACGGCGAGACCCTGCTTACGCACGCCATCGAACTTGCTCTGCGAGGCTCGGAATGCAGCCAAGGCGGCTGGGTCGGCGTGCTGCGCGGAAATCACGGCGTCTTTCGCTGCAGCTCCGGCGTGCTCCGACTTCAGAAGGTGATAGGCAACGGCCCTACGCTCCTCAAAGGCGCTTCGATACTGTGCTTCTATCTTGGGCCACTCAGCCGATTGCGCGGCGCGTTTCGCCTCAACCGGCTGAAAGATGGGCGGCGCTTGGACGAAGAGATTCAGTACGAAGACCATCGCACCGATGAACAGGATGAAGGCCTGCATGGGGATCTTGGCCATCGCGGTAAAGATCAGACTGAGGCGGCTTTGCGCGATGGACCGGCCCGTCAGATAGCGCTGCACCTGGCTCTGATCGCAGCCAAAGTAGGCCAGCGCCAGGAACATGCCGCCTATGAGCCCGCTCCAGAGGTTATACCGGTTATTCAAATCAAAGTGCAGATCTACCGGACTCAGCCGTCCGGCCGCGCCGGCGAGACGCACCGCATCCAGGAAGGAAACGTCCGCCGGCAGCAGATGAATCGCGATGAACAGACTGAGCAGCAGCGCGATCAGGATCATCACCATCTGCTGCACATCAGCCCAGGTCACGGCCTTGATGCCGCCGGTCGCGGTGTAAGTGACCACCAGGACGCCCATGATCACCGTGGTCAGCCGGTCGGACCACCCTAGCACCACAGAAAGGGCCACCGCCGGCGCATACAGCGCAATGCCCGCCGCCAAGCCACGCTGGATTAGAAAGATGCCGCCCACCAGCGCCCGCGTTTTGGTGTCGAAACGCTGCTCCAAATACTCATAGGCGGTATAGACCTTCGCGCTGTGAAAGACGGGGACGGCGGTCGCGGAGAGGATCACCATCGCCAGCGGGAGGCCAAAGTAGAACTGCACAAAGCGCATGCCGTCGACATAGGCTTGGCCCGTGGTCGATATGAACGTGATCGCGCTGGCTTGCGTGGCCATGATGGAAAGGCCCATCGCATACCAGGGCATGGTCTTGCCCGCCAGAAGGTATTGGTTGACGGTATTACTTCCCCGCCCCCGATAGAGGCCGTAGCTGACGATGAAGATCAGCCAGCCAAAGAGCACTACCCAGTCAAGCGGTTTCAAAAGGAGCTGCTCCGTGAGTTCGGCACGTCCTAACAGGTTATCCACACCGGAGCTGATTCGCTACCATAACGAACACATGTTCAACAGGCGCAACTTTGGCAAGACGGCGGCAATGGGCGGATTCGCGTCGCTATTCAGCGGGACCAATTGGGCACAGGAGGAAGCCCCCGAACACGCGGCTCCGCTTCCGGCGGCCATCGCGGCCTTGAAGAGCCGCCGATCCGAAGCCAAGCCCATTACGTTGGCCGAGCGGCGGGATCGTTGGGAGCGGGCTCGCCAGTTGATGGACCAGAACCACCTCGAGGCCATCTGCCTGATCGGCGGAACTTCCCTGGTCTACTTCACCGGCGTGCGCTGGGGGAATAGCGAGCGCTTATTCACCTTTGTGTTGCCGAAGAAGGGGCATCCGTTCTATGTCAGCCCTGCCTTTGAACGTGACCGTGCCCAGGAGCAGATCGCCAATGCGCCGGAAGGCGCCGATTCGCGAATCCTGACCTGGCAGGAAGATGAAAACCCGTATGCCTTGGTCGCGAAGGGCCTCAAGGACGTCGGCGTGAGCACCGGGCGGATTGGGATCGAAGAGCGCGTCACGTTCGTCTTCTCCGATGGGATTGCAAAAGCGAATCCGGCGCTGGAGATTGTGAGCGCGACGCCGGTCACGGCCGGCTGCCGGATGATCAAGAGCCCCGCCGAGCTGGCGCTGATGAGCCTCGCGAACCAGGTGACGTGGTCAGCCTATGAAGCGGTCTGGAAGAGCCTGCATCCGGGCATGACCCGCAGCCAGTTCTCACAGCTGATTGCCGCCGCTTATGGACGGCTTGGCTTTCCGGGCGAGGCCAGCGTCCAAACGGGAGAGTACTCCGCGCTGCCGCATGGCTCGCTCAAGCCGCAGGTGATTCGCGAAGGCACCATCGTTCTGATTGACGATGGTTGCACCGTGGAGGGCTATCAGTCCGACATCAGCCGGACGTTCGTCCTGGGCAAGCCCACCGACAAGATGAAAACGGTATTCGACATTGTCCATAAAGCGCAGGCGGCGGCGCTGAAAGCCGCTCGGCCGGGCGTTCCATGCGGCCAAGTGGATGCCGCGGCACGCAAGGTGATCGGCGACGGCGGATATGGCGCCCAATATGAGCACTTCACTCATCGCGTGGGCCACGGCATTGGAATGGATGGGCATGAATGGCCTTACCTGGTGAAGGGCAACAAACTGCCGCTCGAAGCGAACATGACCTTTAGCGACGAGCCCGGCATCTACATTACCGGCGAGTTCGGCGTGCGGCTGGAAGACGATATGCACATCACCGAGGACGGAGCGGCGCTCTTCACGCCGCAAAGCCCGTCGCTCGAAGCACCGTTTGCCACGGCGTGAGAAGGCCGCTTCCTGATAAAACTGAACCTATGAACGTAAGCGTGATTGGAGCGGTGTTGTTGGCGCTGGCAGTGGCCCTGGGCGCGTTTGGAGCGCACGGCCTGAAAGACAAGCTGGACGCCTATTCGATGTCGGTCTACGAGAAAGCCGTCTTTTACCAGTTCATCCACGCGCTGGGAATCCTGATCGTGCCGCTTTTCGCCAAGGCAGGCGCCATCTCGGAAGCCAGTTCGACGCGCATCGCACTGGTGCTGTTCGGCGGCATTTTGTTTTTCTCGGGAAGCCTGTATGCGCTGGCCATCTCCGGGGTACGAATGCTGGGAGCGGTTACGCCCATCGGCGGCGTCTGTTTCATCGCCGGTTGGGTGATGCTGGCGTGGAGTTTAGCCAAGGGCAAATAGGCCCGGGGCTAAGTCCAGAATGCTGTCGGCAGCCACGCTCGTCTACCTCGCAATCCCGTTCTTCATCTTCTTCCTGGGATGGCTGCGATGGCCGATCGCCGTCCCGATGACGGTCTTGTTAGGCGCCGCCCTGTGGACAGCGTTGCGCCAACTTCTCCCCAATCGCGAGTCTCTCAGCTTTCGGGAGTTACTTCCGGGTAATGCTGTGAATTGCGCCTTCGCGTTCGGCGGCCTCGTGTTTCTGCTCTATATCAGCGGCGTTGCGGGCTTCGGGTTCCAAACCGAAGACTGGGAAAAGCACTTTGCCATAGTGAACGATCTCGCGCAATACCCTTGGCCGGTGCGATACGCCGCTGACAGTGCGTGGCCCGTGGCACGCTATCTGACCTACTACTTCGCCTACTACCTTCCCGGCGCTTCCGTTGCGTGGTGGTTGGGGCCGCTGGCGGGTGACATTACTCTTTTCGTCTGGACCCTCCTCGGCTGCTGGCTTTCGTGCCTTTGGGTTTCGCGTCTCTGCGGTTCCTGCTCATGGCTCGTTTGGGCCGCATGGTTTGCTCTCGGCGGAATGGACATCGTGGGCATCCTGCTCCGCTCGTCGCTTGTCAGTTTCACGCCCGCCGGCATCGATGGGTGGTGGGCCGGCTTTGGCGAGTTCCCTTCGAACTCCGACTTGCTGATTTGGGTTCCTCAACACATGCTGGGCGGATGGCTGACCACCGGCCTGATCCTATGGCATGGAGAGCGTTGGCACGACGCCGGGCGCGGACCGAACTTAACCGATGCGCCCGCTTTTCCGCTCTGCTTCCTGGCAGCCGCTCTGTCCTCGCTGTGGAGCCCCTTCGTCACCATCGGTCTCGCACCGCTGGTCCTGCTGATTGCCTGGCGGCTCGGGCTACTGGCCTTGTTTCGACAACTGGTTCAGAACCGGTTCATCATTGCGGGCGCCGCAGGGACCGGCTTGATCGCAGCCATCTTCCTTTCCAGCGTTAGCCGCGACGCGGTTCCGAGCGGTTGGACCTTCCTCCATTGGCCTTGGAAGTTTTGGCTGATCAAAGCCGCTGCCGTGTGCATGCTCAACTTCGGAATTCAGGCCGCGCTCTTACTCGGTCTCGTTCGGATCCGTAACAGCAAGGATTCGAGCCGCACGTGGATTTTGCTCGCCGCCTTTGTCCTGAGCCTGGTCCCGCTTTACTACGCCGGCGCGTACAACGATTTCATGATGCGTGTGTCCATCCCGGGCCTCTTCATCGTGCATGTCCTCATGCTGCGCGCGTTTCGCATCGAGCTCACGCAATTCAGGCCGCTGAACTGGCAAGCCTCCTGTTTGGCGGCGTGCATCATTCTCGGTGCCGGCGAAGCGGCGGATACACTCACCCATAGTGTTGCCACCACGCATCTCGGCTCCAGATATTTCGCCGGTGGAAAAAGAGATTGGACCATTCCCGAATTGCCGTACACAGGAGGCCCCTTGCCCGCCAGCACCGACCTCATTCGCAGCCAATACTACGGCTCGGCGCAGTCGTTCTTCTTCACCAAACTGGCCCGTACATCGTCTGCTCGCGTCCCGACGGACGCGAAGTGACCGCCTGACTAGGCCTACCTCACGGTGTTCCGGCG
>JBAUOG010000656.1:0-3587 GCA_049579625.1 Bryobacteraceae bacterium | reverse complement strand
GCCAATAGCGCCCCGGGATCGGACTCGTGAAACTGTTCGCGCAACGGATCGCTGAAGCCGGCCACAAAATAGCGACCGTTCCGTTTCTCAACTTGAGTTAACTGAATGCCAGGCTGCTCGCGAAGCTGGCGGATGAAATCGTTCCAGCGCCAAGCCTCACGGATGGAGAAGAATGACCACACCGCCAAGGCCACGACGGCAGCCGACGGAACGAGCCAGAGTAACGGAGAAAAGCGACGCCTCGACGGCTGCGCCTGGCCCATAAAACACTTGGCGAGCAGAGGCTGGCAGCTTTCGAACGGCGTGACATCGCCATCGAAGTCCGCCAACTGCTCGACGTAGTCCTTCGAGATGCTTTCGAGGACAGACTGGAATACCGATTCGAGCCCTTGCGGTGGATATCCACGCAGCACGCCGGCAAGAATCGCTGAAGGTCCATATTGAATGAGAACGGTCAACTCGCCAACCTGCATAGTCTCGAGTTTGTCGGCTTGGTTCGCGCCAAATGAATCCCGCACATAGTCCTGAATGGCGGTGAGCATACCGGAGACCATGTCAGCGTCCTTCACGACGGCCGTATCCGCGGCGCGGTGGGCAAGAAGTAAGCCGGTCGCCCGATGAATGAGGAAGACCTGCTCGACACGATAGAGCAAGCTGCGCAGCATCACGACTTCGCCAAACGATCGGCCGGTGGTGACGGCTTCCCAACGCCAGGCCAGGCTGCGAAAGGAAAAACGTTGCTCAACGACCCCGTTGATCGTTCGCAAAATGGATTGCACCTCGGTCGCGACGGCTTTTCGGATGGCGGCGCCAATGATGGGGAAGAGCGCATCCGCCAACATACTGGGGTCGCGCAGAACGGAGATGCGGATGGACTGCTCAATGATGGGCTGAAGCGCATGGCGCAGGGCCGGTCCACCGCGCGTCTGCATGCGGACGGCTTCGGCCAAAATGTGGCCGACCTCCTCCGCCCGGATGTTCGGATCGTTCAGGCGCTGCTGCAGTAGGCGGATGTCTTCGAGCTCGGGGCCGACAATCAGCGCGCGCAGTTCGGGAAAGCGGTCGTTGCCAGCACTGCGGCCGTTGGTCGACGGTTCCTCTGCCATTCAGTCCGCCGGACGGGTATTAGCCTTCAGCGCCGGGGACCTGGAACTCCCCGCTCAGCCGCAACGACAGCTCGCTCAACATGGCGGCCAGGGCACTGCGATCCGTCTTGCCATGCCGCAGTTCCTGGAATCGCCGTTCGAGCAATGCAGAAATTTCCTCCTGCTTGCGGCTTATCTCATCATTGAGGTGCTTGGACTGTTCGAGAATGCCGTTGCGCAGCTCGTGGTGCGCGCGAGAGCTCTGGTCATCCAGATCCCGAATCTTCGCTAACAGGCTCTCGTGGATGTCCTTGGCTTGATTCGAGGCGTGGCGGTGGGTCTCGGTGCGTTCTTCCCGTTCCGACTTAAGGCGCGAGTGGAGAGCTTCCAACTCCTGCTTGAGGTAAGTTTCCAGAGCGTCGAAGCGTTTGCGCGTGGTCTCGCGGAGGTCGGCCGATTCGCGAAGAAGCGACTCTTCAAGACGGGCGAATCGCGTCTCGTAGTCGCGCATCTGGGTACCGAACAGGATGTCGCGAATTTTGTCGACATTCCCTCCGGTTTGCGCAGCGACGCCGGCCCGGTCACCGGACTGCATATCCTCCGGACTCAGGTGGCCTTCGTGCTCGTGTGTGCTAGTCATGGAATCTCGCCTCCTCCCATTCGATACCCAGGTATTCTACTGCTTAAACGGTCCTTATGGAAGATGGGGAGAGTAAAGGCGATCCGCGGACGGCAACCTCTGTTGATTCGCGGCATGCCCGAGTGACCGTTACAATGGGACCTCAGGCGAGGATTTGTTCACATAGAGCGGCGCTGGGCCTCCGGGAGACTAGATGAGAGACGGGCAAACTATCGAAGAAGAATTGGTAGAAATCGGAGCGATTGCGGATGATTCGATCAAGCTGGAGCGAATCATCGCGTGGTGCGCCACGTACCCGGACGAAGTGCCGTTTGCCATCCGCTTCCTGCTGGGACGGGAGAAAAATTTGGATAAGCCAGCGGATAAGCCCCAGCGAGACTGAGCATCGCGGAAAACGCGATGGGCCGGAAGTGAGGCCTATTTCGCGAGACTGTCTTCGGCTTCGTCAATGAGTTGAGCGATCTGTATCTCCTGCAGACCGGCTTGGCGCAGTTGCTGGTTCAGCTTCGGAAGCGGTCCGGACTTCAGCTTTTGCCAATCCGCCAGCCTTGCTTTGAGAGTCCGTGCCGATTGGCTATACAACTCATTAGCCTGCGATGGAGGCGTCCGGTCCGCGCCTTCGACCACGCTGAGCGTAACCGTGAGTCCCAAGGTCGCGGAGCGCAGACCTAGGTCCGATTGCTGAGGTGGCCCGGTCATGATTGCATTTGCCTCTTTGTCGAGAGCCGCCGCGGAAGAACGCAAGTCCGGCGGGTTGCCGGCGGCCGACTGAATCGCGCTGAGCTTCGTCCGCAACGCGCTAATCTCTCCGCTGGCTTTCATTCCTTGAATCATGTCTTCGAAAGCCCGCTGAGCCAGATCGAACTGGGCGGCGAGTTGTTCCCGGGTGGCATGAGAGCGAGGGTCCATGGCAACTTCAAGCGGCTGCACAAGCTCGCGGCCGCCCGCAGTCAGCTTCGCATGATAAGCGCCGGGCATGACAAGCGGGCCTTGCCAGCGATCTCCGTCCTCGCTGAAATCGTCGTCACCGGCCTTCACTCCGCTGCGCCCATACCGCAGATCCCAGACAAAGCGATGCATGCCGGCCGTGGTGCTCAGCACCTGCGGGTTCGGGAACCAGCGCGGTGCTATGGGCGCACTCGCCGGCGCGGGACCTGGCCGGTCTTTGCTGGTAAACCGCCGCACGAGGCGGTCGCGGCTATCCAGAATCTCGAGGACAACTTCGGCGCCCGGTTCAGACAAGTAGTAATCGAGATACGCGCCGCGGGGCGGATTCTGGGCTTGCGGTTCCTCCGGCGGCAGAGGCGTTCCCAGGAAGTTGTCGCTGGTGATGCGAAGCGCGCGAGCCGGCTTGAAGAACCGCGTGGTCTTCTCTTTTCCGCCGCCAATCTGACGTAGCGGGGAGATATCGTCAAGAATCCAGAAGGCCCGGCCGTGGGTTGCGACGATCAGATCGTTTTCATGGATTACGAGATCGCGAACGGATGTGACCGGCAGATTAAGTTGCAGGTTTCGCCAGAGATCGCCATCGTCGAAGGACACGTAGACCCCGAATTCGGTTGCGGCAAATAGCAATCCTTGCGTCTTCGGGTCTTCCTGAATGGAGTTCAAGAAGTGGCAGCTGGCAATCGCGGTGACGATTGACGTCCAGGTCTTACCGAAATCTTTGGTGCGGAAGAGATAGGGCCGCATGTCATCGAGACGATGCCGGTCGACGGCGGCGTAGGCTTCACCCGGGTTGAAATGTGAGACTTCGATGCGAGTAATCTTGCTCCAAGGGCTCAAGCCGGGCGGCGTCACATCGGTCCATGTTTTTCCGCCATCGCGGGTGAGATGAATCAATCCGCTGTCGCTGCCGACCC
>JBAUOG010000655.1:0-2021 GCA_049579625.1 Bryobacteraceae bacterium | reverse complement strand
TAATTGGCGTTTTCGTCCTCGTGACCGGCGTCTGCTTGGCGCTGCTGGCGTTCTCCGGAATTGCCGCGAGTTCCGCACAGGCACAGCAAAAGCAAAAAACTTCCACCAGGTCTATCGACCTTAGCCTTCTGCCTCCCGGGTTCGACTGTTCCACCATTCACCAGAAGGGCATCGACAAACAGGACAACCTTGGGGCCGGCATGATCATGATTGCCTGCGGCCTCACAGAAGGAGGTTCGCCTCCCGATGAAGGTACATCAGACAGCAGCTCATTCTCCAGATCGATCAAGAACCTGCTGCCAGAGCCTTTGTTCATCGGCAACTCCGACGTAGATGTCATCCTCCCGGACAGTTCGTTTCCTAAAGTGACCCAATCGGAGAGCATGGAATGGGGCGGCCCCAACAGTACCTGGGTCGTTAACTACAATGACAGCCGCACTTCGAGTGGCTGCTACGCCGGCCTCTCCTACTCGACCGATAACGGGGTCACATGGCATGCCAGCCAGCCGCTCTGCTCCGGCCACGGCACCAACTTCGGGGACCCAATCGTCGTGTACAACGCACGTTTGGCCACGTGGTTTGCCGGCGACTTGGCGACGGGCTGCGGCGGCCAGGGCATTGGCCTCTGGACTTCGCCTAACGGCGTCACTTGGACCACTGGGGCCTGCGCCCACAACGGCACCAGCGATGACCGCGAGAGTATGTGGGTGGACAACAACCCGGCCAGCCCCTTCTACGGACGGATGTATATCTCCTACAACGACTTTGCGATCAACAGCGGCGCGCTCTACGTCGTCTACTCCGACGACGGCACCACCTGGACGACGGTGCAACTTAACCCCGGCTTTATCCGCGACATCCAGATGACCGGCGACCCGCAAGGCAGTGGCCGCGTTTACGTGGCGGCGATGAACGAGGGTGGCGGTGGTCTGACCACCCGCCAGAACGTGATGTACCGCTCAACCAACGGCGGTGTCAGCTGGACGAGTGTAAACGTGGGCCCGGCGCTGCAAGGCCCCGGGCGTGCAACTTCCGGCTACTTTGCTCTCGCTTTCTCTACCATCTGGAGGCATATGGGTTGGGGCCAGCCCGCTGCCAGCGGCATGAACGTCTTCCTCGACTGGGCAGCCTGTGGCTCCGGTGGCAACACCGTCTGCTCCGGCGCCGCGGACCATGGCGACATCTGGTTCGTCCGCTCGACCGACGCCGGGCTCACCTGGGGCACCGCGGTGAAGCTGAACACCGATTCGGGCACGGCCATGCAATGGCAGCCCTCGCTGGCGGCGACGCAGGACGGGAAGCTCTTCGCCAGCTGGTACGACCAGCGCGAAGCGAACGGCGGAGCGGACCTAAACTGCGCGGTTGGTTCGCCGAACCCCTGCTATCGGCGCTGGGGGCGAATCTCGCTCGACAACGGCGCGACCTGGCAGCTTGATGACATGGTTGGGCGGGCGCTAAGCGGCCTGCCGGCCCAGCCCGATGGAGCGGTTCAGGCTGTTTATGAGGGTGACTACGACTACCACAGCTCCTTTGGGAACACGGCCATCGGCGGCTGGACCGACGGACGGACGATTATTAGCGGCAATTCGCAACAAGATGTCTTCGTCACCTTGGTGCAGCCAGGCCCGTCACCTACAGCTAGTCCCACGCCAACCGCCACGGCAACGGCAAGCCCCTCGCCGACGGCGACGGCGACCGCGACACCTTGCGTCGCTGGATATACGATCACTCAGATAGGCGGCAGCATCGTGCTCGGCACGACCGACATTGGCAATCACGGGGATGACACGGTAACCACCATCGCGTTGCCCTTCTCGTACACGTTGTACGACCAGACCTTCACCAATATCAATCTGTCGTCCAACGGCAATGCGCAATTTGTGACCACCGATACGGCCTTCACCAACCAATGCCCGCCGTGGACTAGCCACGACTACACGATCTTCCCATACTGGGACGACCTGTATTTGGTCAACAGTGGATTCGGTATATTCACCTCGATAAGTGGCACTGCTCCCAAC
>JBAUOG010000654.1:0-2558 GCA_049579625.1 Bryobacteraceae bacterium | reverse complement strand
GTTTCCTTCCATCGCTTGGCGCCTTTTGCCGCGTCGCCTTACACAAAGTAGGCGGCACCGGCTGCGGATAAAGGGGCACAAGAGTGTCGGGGCGCGCGGAGTCAGCGACCATCGCTTTCGATTCTCTCAAGCGACCTCGTAAAGGCGCCTGCCGCCTCTAGTCCAGTCGCGGGAGGTTCGGCCCACTCATGTGAAGCGACGGGCAAAGCGATGGGACAAAGCTGGATGCGGTCGGCACGTGGTTGAATCTGCGCACCGCTCGACTGGTGAAATGACCCGCGCCCTTGGCTTGCGGGGCTTTAAGCTCCCGTGACTTACTCAAGGCGCTACCACCCAGGGCGCGGGGACGAAGAAACGGGTGCGCCAGGAAAAGCTGGCGTGTTCCAGCGGGTGAAAGTCCCGCCCGGGTAAGGGGTAGCGCCCGCCCGGTAGTGAGTGTTGCACGTCAGCCGGCGACGGCTGAGGTGAAGCGTACACAACGAGTGCATGGGGTGCAGGATTGAGCCACGAAATCCGTGACGACGCAGAGGCCGAGACGTTCCGTTTCGTCGAAGGCAACATGTGCGGGTCCGCTGCGACGCGAGGACCTGTCGCTCTGCCGGGGTCGGAGACTGTATCACGCGCGCAAGGAACACGTCGGAACCTGGGAGACCTCAGACCCGGCCGGGCGGCGTGAGCCGCAGCGGTCCGTATCGGGAAGGCGAGGAGCCGAAGCCGATGATGAACGGGGCTGAGGGGTCAGACCCGGCCATAGTAGCGACGAAACCCGCGAACAAATCTCCGACGGGGGACGCGGAGCGGGCGGAGCGAAGGGCCGGGACCGAGGAAACGCCGGAACAGCAAAGCACGTGCCGGACACAGAGCCGGGAAAGTGTGACACAGGCGCTGGGCCGGATACGGCAGGCCGCAAGGTCAGGGAAAGGGGAGAAATTCACCGCGCTCTTCCACCACATCAGTCCGGAGATGCTCATGACCGCGTATTACGCGCTCTCGCGCAAGGCGGCGGCGGGCGTGGACGGAATGACATGGGCTGAATATGGGCAGAACCTGGAGGCGCGCCTCCTTGACCTGCACGAGCGTGTCCAGCAAGGAAGGTATGTGCCACAGCCGTCACGCCGGACGTATATACCGAAGGCGGAGGGCAGGCAGAGGCCACTGGCGGTCGCAGCACTCGAAGACAAGATTGTCCAGGGCGCGCTCGTCATGATCCTCAACGCCGTCTACGAGGAGCACTTCCTCGGGTTTTCGTACGGGTTCCGACCCGGACGCGGACCTCACGATGCGCTGGATGCTCTGGCCGCCGGGTTAGACGTACGCAAAGTGAATTTCATCGTCGACGCCGACATCCGCAGCTTCTTCGATTCTGTCAGCCAAGACTGGCTCGTCAGATTCGTGGAACACCGCATCGGCGACCGGCGCATCGTCCGCCTCATCCGCAAATGGCTGCGGGCGGGTATCCTCGAAGATGGGAATGTGACGGTCAGCGAGACAGGGACGGGTCAGGGTTCGGTGATTTCACCGTTGCTGGCCAACATCTATCTCCACTACGTCCTGGACCTGTGGGCCCAGCGCTGGCGACGGCGCGAGGCCACCGGCGACATGATCATCGTCCGTTACGCGGACGATGTCGTGGTCGGCTTCGAGCGGGCAAGCGACGCGAGCCGCTTTCTCGATGCGATGCGCGCGAGGCTCAAGGGGTTCGCGCTTTCGCTGCATCCGGACAAGACCAGACTGATTGAGTTCGGGCGCTACGCGGCCGAGCGGCGCAAGAAGAAAGGTCTTGGTAAGCCGGAAACCTTCAACTTCCTTGGGTTCACCCACATCTGCGGCAAGACACGCAAAGGCTTCTTCCAGCTACGGAGGCAGTGCCGGAGCGACCGCGTGCGGGCCAAGCTCAGTGAAGTGAAGGAGGAACTGCGTAAGCGACGGCACGAGCCAGTCCCGGAGACGGGACGGTGGCTCAGCCAGGTGCTGAACGGCTTCTTCAACTACTTCGCGGTGCCGACGAACTATGCGGCGCTGCGGGTTTTCCGCCAACGCGTTGGGGACCTCTGGCGGCGCGCGCTCAGGCGGCGCAGCCAGAAGGATCTCTCGACGTTTGAGCGGATGAGGAAGCTCGCGAGGGACTACCTTCCCGAACCACGCATCCTTCACCCATGGCCCGACGCTCGGTTCGCCGTCAAACACTGAGGTGGGAGCCGGATGCGGGAAAGCCGCACGTCCGGATCTGTGCGGGGGGCGCGGGGTAACCCGCGTCCCTACCGCGATCGCCTCAACCGAACCGGAAAACTGTTGATGACTGGGTGTTGGTTCGACCTCATGCCTGGGCCAGTTCTGGTGTCCACCTGCGATGATCGCGCAGCAGTGCGTTAGCGATGATGAGGAGCTTGCGCATGATGACGACGATGGCGACTATCGCGGGTTTTCCGGCTGCCCGCAGGGCTAGATATTTGGCCCTGAGCGGCGGGTTGAATCGGATGGCGACCAGAGCTGGCATATAGAGGGCCTGCCTCAGTGTGGCTCGTCCGCCCTGAATGAAACTCTTGCCCTTCCAGTTT
>JBAUOG010000653.1:0-14555 GCA_049579625.1 Bryobacteraceae bacterium | reverse complement strand
GTACTTGACTCTTTGCTTAGCGGTAAGCTATACTTAGATCATGAACAACTTGGATAAAGCCAAGCGGACTCAGGTAGTTTCGGCCATAGTCGAAGGTTGCTCGATTCGTTCCATCGTTCGCATGACGGGCGTTTCCAAGAACACTGTGACGAAGTTGCTGATCGAGCTTGGCGCGGCCTGTTCAAAGTACATGGATGACAACCTGCGGAACTTGAAGTGCGAACGGCTCCAGGTCGATGAACTCTGGAGCTTCGTAGGCTGCAAGCAAAAGAACGTCACGGTTAAGAAGTTGGCGAAGGGTGAGTTGTGCGGCGATGTATGGACGTGGATCGGGATTGACGCTGACACGAAGCTGGTTCCATGTTTCATGATCGGCCAACGTGATCCCATCACGGCCAACCTGTTCATGCAGGATTTGGCGTCCCGTCTTGCCAATCGCGTTCAGTTAACCAGCGACGGCCTCAAGGTTTATCTGAATGCCGTCAAGAAAGCGTTTGGCAACGACATCGACTACGCCATGCTGGTGAAGATTTACGGCAATACCATTGAAGGCCAAAAGCGCTACAGTCCGGCTGAGTGCATCGGCTGCGAGACCAAACGCATCAAGGGCAGCCCGGATCCCAAGCACATCAGTACGTCATACGTGGAGCGCCAGAACCTAACGGTGCGTATGTCACTACGTCGATTCACCCGTCTAACGAATGCCTTCTCGAAGAAGGTCGAGAACCACGTTGCTGCGCTAGCGATCTTCTACATGCATTACAACTTTGTCAGGATTCATCAGACGCTTCGCGTGACTCCGGCGATGCGGGCGGCAGTGACGGATCGGCTGTGGTCAATTGAGGATTTGGTTGCATTGATTGACTGAGTGAGATTTGCCTGTCGATCCATGCGGTCAAATGGTCCCATGGGGACTTTCCGCCCTTCCATGACGCTCGCAGCCACAGCATTTCATCCCTGAAAGACGTAAATCGTCTCTCGAAGTCCTCGTCGCTCATTTCCTTGTTGCCGATTCCCAAAAGAAGTCCGTTACATTTCTGCCTGAACTCCAAAACAACTTTCTCGTAGTTTTCTATGTCCTTATAGTCCAGTATATGAGAGGCCTTCCCGTCTCGAATAGCCAGGAATTGCAAAGGACCGCCGACGCCATCGACTCGTTCTTTGCAAGCCACGAGAGCATGAAGGGCAAGTACCGACAGTTCCTTCAGTGCCATACCATGCTTATATGCTGGCTCTATCACGTACAGCCCTAAAGCCCTTCCGATTCCAATACAGTCATACGTTCCTACGTGCGATATTGCGGCATCCTGAGTACTTAGGAGCTGACTTCCTCCGCTCTTTGTGCAGATGGCTATCAATAGCCAGAACCTAGCACGATCCCGGTCTTCTATTGGACTCTTGTCTACGTACTCTTGCTGAACGTATTTAACCTTCTCCCGTATCGTCGCGTATGCCTGAGCGAACGAAGCAACCTCATCCAAACCGCCTAGGGCTTCAGCGCAATATTCGACTGCCATTTTGGCCATTGCGGCATGTCCAGCCATAGCGAAAGAAGCCGATCCCCAACTAAAGACGCAATGAGACAGCTTAGGCCCCAAAGACTTTGAATAGCCGTCCGTATAAAGCGTATCCGCACACAGTAAGATCCCATCGCTGGCGATAAAACCAGCAGCTATAGTCATGCCATTATTGTACCTGACCTTTGTGCTTGGCGGTAAGGGCTTACCGATCGGATATCGCGTGCGCGTAATCACTTGTGTTGCCAATGTCAATACCTACTTTTTCAAACTGACCCACTACCGAAGGTTGAAAGCAAGCAGGGCTACATCGAAATTGAAGTCGAGTTTCGCAACCTGCCGGAGGCTATTCAATTCGGCGATGAGTATCTGACCTATGTGTTGTGGGCAATTACCCCGGAAGGCCGTACTTCCAACCTCGGCGAAATCCTGCGCAATGGGACCAGCGCCAAGCTTGACGTGACCACTGAACTGCAGGCTTTTGGCCTGATCGTCACGGCCGAACCGTACTTCGCCGTATCACGGCCGAGCAACGTGGTCGTGATGGAGAACGAAATTCGCCCTGACACCAAAGGGCAATTCGAGGTCATTGAACGCCAAGTACGAACTTCTGGAAAGAGGTCAATATGAACATCTGGCGAACGTCCTCGATCTAAAGCTCAACCGCAAGATGCCGCTGGAGCTCTATGAAGCCCGCAACGCAGTCCAAATTGCGCGCTCGAGCGGCGCCGACCAATATGCGACCGAGACGTTTCAGAAAGCGGAAAGCAACCTGAAACAGGCTGAGGCGTACCGCGCAGAGAATGAAGGGAACAAGCAGGTGGCCATGACCGCACGGCAGGCCGTCCAGATGGCCGAAGATTCACGAGCCATAGCGGAGAAGCGTCAGGACGAAGAACGCATAGCCGCCGAACGCCAGGCCGGCGTTAACCGGGAATTGAGCGCCGAGAACGGACGTGCCGCTGCACAGTCCGAGACGGACCGGGTGAAGCGAGAGGCGGCCGAGGCGCGGACCAAGGCCGAACTCGACGCGGCCGAAACCAAGCTGGTCACGGACGCACGGATGGTTGCGGCCCAAACCGAAGCCGACCGCTTGCGTCGTGAGAACGACCTTCAGCGAACGGCTGCGCAAACCGAAGCGGATCGCCTGAAACAAGAGAACGACGCGAAAATGGCTGCAACCCTGACCGACCTGGATCGCGCCACAAGAGACAAGTCAGCGGCCGAGGCTGAGAAAGCGGAACTGCGCGCCCAGCTCTTGGTGCAGTTCAACGCCATTCTGCAGACCCGGGACACCGCTCGTGGCTTGATCGTGAATATGTCAGATGTCCTCTTTCGATACGGCTAAGTTCACATTGCGGCCGGAAGCGCGAGAGAAGCTGGCAAAAGTAGCCGGTATCGTGGAGGGCCACCCGGGGCTGCGGCTGGATGTGGAAGGCCATACCGACAATGTGGGCGGCGACGATTACAACCAGCAACTCTCTGAGGAACGGGGTTCGGCAGTACGCGATTACTTGACCGCCCAGGGGATGCAACAGGAATCAGTGACCACGAAGGGCTTTGGCAAGACCCAACCCATAGCAACTAATGAAACGGCAGCAGGCCGGCAACAAAACCGGCGCGTGGGATTAGTGATCTCCGGCGAAATCATCGGCGTAGAAATTGGCCACGTAATCGCGGCCAGGTAGGCGCAGGCGCGGATCGGGGAGGACCAGCGCACACCACCGGCGGAGTGGCGTGGCAGCAGAAAACGAGACGCGGTCGGCAGCTGCTATTGAGGATTGCTCCGTCGGCGAAGCCGAAATGCCAGATCGGCAGTTAAGGCAGTAAGTAAGATGAGTAGGGGCGCTGGATTTTGCGCCCCGAAACCCTGAGGCGAGGACGCTGGTTCTCAGAGTCTCATCCAGCCAGGAACAAGCCGCGCGCGCTGCCCTTCTGATTACTCAATGACTACGGTGGTACCATCCGGCGGCGAGCCGCAACCTTCGCCACCCGCCGACTCTTCATGGCGACAGTGGCTGTTCCGGGACGAAGCGCTGGACCCACAGACGGCCAACCACCGGCACACTCACCCTTGGTACCTCGTTATCTGGCTGACGGGCGTGGACTATTTTTCAACGCTCGGATATCAGCCAGGTATCGCACTACTGGCGGCCGGGGCGCTGTCCCCCATTGCAACCGCCGTGCTGGTGGCAGTGACGTTATTGTGCGCGCTGCCCATCTATACGCAGGTAGCGGGACGGTCGTTTGCCGGCCTTGGGTCGATCGCGATGCTCGAACACATCTTGCCTGGCTGGTGGGGCAAGCTGATGGTTCTGGTTCTGTTGGGATTCGCGGCGACGGACTTTGTCATCACCATGACGTTGTCCGCCTCCGACGCCGCAAGGCACGCAACACAGAATCCTTATCTGCATCCGTTTCTCCGCGACGCGAGCCTCAGCGTGACGCTTATTCTGCTGGTGTTACTGGCGGCAGTCTTTCTCAAGGGCTTCAAGGAAGCGATACGACTGGCTACCTTCGTCTGCGTTCCTTACCTGCTGCTCAACGCGGTGGTGCTGGTGCGTGGGACGTTCGAAGTCTTCACGCATCCAACGGCTCTCGGACACTGGCGGAACCTGCTGGAGACGCACGGCGACGCCAGGCAGATCGCCATTGCAGCGGCGATTCTCTTCCCACGGCTGGCACTCGGATTGAGCGGGTTCGAAACGGGCGTTTCGGTAATGCCTCTGATTGCCGGAGGCGAAGAAGACGTAGGTGCCGAACGACCGTGCGGCCGCATTCGGAACACGCGGAAAATGCTGGCGTCCGCGGCCCTGATCATGAGCGTGATGCTGATGGCATCCAGTGTTGTCTCGGCGGTCCTGGTGTCGAAAGAGGCTTATCAGCTAGGTGGTCCGGCGAGCGGGCGCGTACTTGCCTATCTTGCTCACCAGTATTTAGGGAACGTGTTCGGTTCGATCTACGACATGTCGACCATTCTGGTCTTGTGGTTCGCGGGGGCGTCGGCGATGGCGGGACTGCTGCATCTGGTACCCCGCTACCTGCCCAGGGTCGGGCTGGCGCCGGAGTGGGTTGCCTGCGCGCGTCCTCTGGTATTGGTGCTGTTCGTATTCAACACGGTGGTGACCCTGGTGTTTCGAGCAAATGTGGAGGCACAGGGAGGCGCCTATGCGACAGGTGTCCTGGTTCTGATGTTTTCCGCGTCGATTGCTGCGTCGATCTCGCTGTGGAAGGAGCGAAAGTACGCGCTTGGCCTGTACTGCTGGGGCGCGGTGCTGGTGTTTGGCTACACAACCGTGACCAACATCCTGGAACGGACAGACGGCATTTTGATTGCGACTTGTTTCATTCTGTTTATCGTGACCGTCAGCGGCGTGAGCCGGTATTGGCGAGCGAAGGAACTGCGCGTGGGCGGACACACCTTTTGCGACCCTGAATCCGAGCGGCTCTTTGAAGAAATAGCCAGAGACAAAGTGAACCTGGTGCCAGTCCCCAACCTGGATCACAGGCTCCGAGCGAATCGCGCGGCAAGGCTTCAGGAGCATTACAAGATTGAAGGCGCGCTGGCCTTTGTGCACGTAACGCTGTTGGACAACCGAAGCGAGTTTCTGTCGCCCCTCGAGATCACCGTGAAACAGGAGGACGGCGAGTACCTGATCGAAGCCTCGCAGGCGGTTGCGATTGCGAATGCCGTAGCGTATCTTAGTGAACTCCTACGCCCGGGAGCCATCTACATCGGATTGAGCCGGCTGAATATGATGCGCCAATCGTTCCGCTACTTCCTGCTGGGCGAAGGTGAAACCGGGCTCATGGTGTACACCATTCTGCAACATTACTGGGAGACCACGCCGGAGGACGACTACCGGCCGTGCATCTTCCTCATGAGCGAGTGAAGCGCAAAAGGTCGATCCGTCGACCGACCGGCGAAATCTCGCCCGCTCGGTCAAGCCCTGCGGATGAGGAAGACAACGAGACAAATCACGATAATGGTTCCAACAAGTCCCATGCCAAGCATTTCATTTCTCCTTTTGATGCGGTCCCGGTCAATCTCCTTGAGAGCATGAGGAGGGCCGAACGCCCGTGCAGCGTTCCAATCGCAGTTGGCGGCACACTTAAACAGAAGGGCATTATGCTGGCAAGTGACGTCAAGCCGCTGGTGCCCACGGTGAAATGACCGCGGACGGTCATAGTGCGGCGGTTGCACCGGTTTCACGAGCCCCGCGACAGAATCCTGTAACGTCGCATCGACGATGTATTAACCGGTTCTGCCCTTGACGGAAGACGGCCAAACCGGAAACTTGGTGGCTGGGCTCGCGACTCCATTGGTGGCGATCTGTCCCAGCCTACCCTGTGACTCTTTCACCCGCTGCGAGTCACAGTCTGTTCAATCCGGCATTTCGCCGGAGGCGCCGCTTGCTGCTGCGCCATAATTTAGGGTGGGTCACTCTAGCGGGCATGAAGAACTCCGAAGCCGTAGAAACTCTCCAAATCGATGCCCACGAGGTGCGCATTACCCATCCCGACAAACTGTATTTCTCCACCGTAGCCAAAGTCACCAAGCTTGATCTCGTTAATTACTTTCTCTCTATTGCGCCCGGCGCCCTCAGCGGCATTCGCGATCGCCCTATCGTCCTCAAACGCTTCGTAAACGGCGCCGAACAGGAACCCTTCTATCAAAAACGCGCGCCGGCCGATCTCCCCGGCTTCCTTCGCACCGTCGAACTCTCCTTTCCGTCTGGTCGCACTGCTCAGGAGATTGTCGTCGACGATCGGGCCGGACTGGCGTGGATCGTTAACCTCGGCTGCATCGAACTCCATCCGCATCCGGTGCGCTCCCTCGATCTCAACCACCCCGATCAGCTGCGCATTGATCTTGATCCTGGCCCCGGCATCGATTGGAGCGACGTCCGCAAAGTCGCCTTCGAGGTCAACGGCTTTCTCTCTGAAAACGGTCTTCGGGGATGGCCCAAAACCAGCGGTTCTCGGGGCATGCACATCATTGTCTCCATCCAACCACGCTGGACTTTCACGGAAGTCCGCCGCGCGGCACTTGCCCTATCCCGCGCCATCGAAAAGCGCCTACCCGGTATGGCCACCTCGAAATGGTGGAAAGAGGAGCGTCACGGCGTGTTTCTCGACTACAACCAAAACGCTAAAGATCGCACCACGTGCTCAGCATATTCCGTCCGTCCTCTTCCCGATGCCCGCGTCTCCACGCCCCTTCGCTGGGACGAAGTGTCCGATTGCGAACCCGCCGATTTCACCATCTTCACGGTCCCCGATCGCTACGCGAAACTTGGTGACCCACACCAAAACATCGACCAATCTACCGGCTCTCTCGAAAAACTCCTGGAACTCGCCGCAGCTGACGAAGCCGCCGGCCTAGGTGACGCTCCCTGGCCGCCTCATTTCCGTAAGATGGATGGCGAAGCGCCGCGCGTCGCTCCCTCCCGCGCCAAACCCGCAGCTAAGCCCAAGCGCGAAAAAATGCCTTTGCTGGTTATCGCACATTCACCCGACAAACAAGCCGCCCTCGAAGGGTTGGAACGCTGGAAAGCAAAGCACGCGAAAGTTGTGGAACACCTTCTTCCTGAAGATATTCTGGTCGACTCTATGCGCGGCCGCTCCTCCACCTGGACGCGCATCCGCATCAATCTGAGGAATGTGCCGGAACCTCTTCGGCCTGCCCAGCAAACTCCCGACCCCGACGACGATCCCACCCGAGCGTGGCGTGAACATCTTGCCGCAAAACGCGCCGCGAAGGAAAAGGTGCATTAGGGTTTGCGTTGCCTCACCCGCAGTGGATTAACCGGCCAAGCCGAAGATTTGCGCCAGTTCGTGCGGAGGCACGACCTCTAACTGCGCATACGTGCAATCATGCGGCCTTTTATCGAACCGCCATCTTCGAAACTGTGCAATGTGCCGGAATCGGTCGCGTTGCATGTGGTCATATGCCACCTCCGCTACCAGCTCCACACGCACCGGCTCCCACGAAAGATCTTTGCCGCTACTCCAACGGCTCTGCGCCCCCGGAATCCGCCGTCCTGCGTCTACTGCCGCCCACTCCTTCCATGGATGGTCGTTCAGCGCGTTCTTGCGGTAGGGCTCCATGAACTCCGCCAGCTCTCTTCGTGTCTCGACGGAAAAACTTGAACACACACCCACGTGCTGGAGTTTGTCCTCACTGTTAAACAGTCCCAGCAAGAGCGAGCCGACTCCACTCTCCACCTTCTTATGCCACCGGAACCCAGCCACTACGCAGTCGCAATCGCGCTCGTGCTTCACTTTGAACATCGTGCGCTTGTTCGGCTCATAGAAGCCATCCGGTGACTTCGCCATCACGCCGTCGAGGCCCGCTCCCTCAAACCGCTTAAACCAATCCGCCGCAACACTGCGATCGATTGTCGCCGGCGTCAAGTGAATTGGCGCTTTCACCGCGGTCAACATATTCTGCAGCCTCTCTCGACGAGCTCGAAAAGGCTCATTCCGCAGATCGCGATCTCCCTCACAAAGCAGATCGAAAAACACCACGGCCGCCGGACTCTTCTCGGCCAGCAACTTGACTCGCGATGCCGCCGGATGCAACCGCAACTGCAATTCATCGAAATCGAGCGCGCCATTCTTCGCAATTACAATTTCGCCATCAGCCACATAGCGCTTGGGTAAACCGCGGCCCAGCGGTTCCATTAATTCGGGGAAATAGCGGTTCAGCGGTTTCTCGTCCCGGCTTTGAATAAGGACTTCGTCTTCGTCGCGAAACACAATCGCGCGAAAACCATCCCACTTCGGCTCGTAAATCAAATTCTCACCCACCGGCAGTTCGTCAACTCGCTTGGCGAGCATGGGCAAAACCGGCGGGCTCACGACAAGTTCCACCCGGTCATAATATCCTGCGTCTGAGAGGAGGTTGAGCTTTCATTTTGCCCGCACCACCGCCCCGTATCTTTCTTCTATCCCCCGCAAAAGCCGGCGGACGCCGCTACTCCATCCTCACCAGCGACAAAGCCAGTTTCGAGCTGGCCCTCAAATTCCGTGCCGGCTCCGCCACGCTCGGCGAAATCTACAGCTTCATCAGCGGGTTGTATTTCAGGGGAAAGATCGCCTACTCGGCCGCTTTCGGCGCAGCTCCAGGGCAATCGTCAAATCGAGGTTTGTCGGTAACTTGCGGAACTGTTTTCGGAAACCGGACCCAACTACAGCGTCACCCCGCCATCCACGCTGATGACCTGGCCAGTGATGTAGTTGTCGGGCTCGAGCAAGAACCGCACGGTCCGGGCGATATCACTTGCACGTCCAAATCGCGTGATGACTCCTTCTGAAAGGAAGCGGTCATACTTACCGGCGGCAATGCTAGCCCGTGCCATCCCGGCTTCGATGATGCCTGGCGCAATCACGTTCACCCTGATGTTGTGCGGGGCTCGCAGTTCCTTGGCCAGGATGCGTGCTCCATGAATCAAAGCAGCCTTGGCGCCGGCGTAAGCGGTGGAGTTGGGAAACAGGCCCACGCCTTGCATGGTCGAAAACAAAATGATGGAGCCGGCCTTCTTGATTCGCTTCATGGTTTCCGCGGCCTCGCGGGCCAACAGCAACGGGCCCATGTAGTTGACCGCGTGAGAGGTCACCATCCGGTGCTCCAACTGATCGGGCGCACCGACCCGCGCGGGATCGCCGGTGAAGACCACCAAGCCATCCAGAACGCCTGCTTCGTCCAGCAAGCGCGTCCGGGCGGCAGCCCCGGTAATGTCCGCTTGCACTATCTTTGCCAAGCCCGACATCGCGTTAGCTCGCGCCGCGTTCTTGTGGTAGCTGACAATCAGCTCACAGCCTTCAGCCGCGAGCAGCTCCCCAGTAGCGTGGCCCAGTCCGCCGGAGCCGCCGACGAGCAGAATTCTCATAGACTTCATCCCAAGATCCTGTAGATACTCACGGGCCGGCAATCGGCGATCCCACCATCGGCAACTCCCGGCCGGGCAAGCTCCGGCTGTGCTTGATAGCAGCGTAGCCGACCGCGACCACCGCGACATACATCATGAGGACTTCACTGTCGCCGAGATTGAATTCAAACAAACCGCCGACCAGGATGCCGATTGTGCACGCCACCGTTCCCTGCATGATGAAGCGCTCTTGAGAGAGGCCGGGGCGCAGCCTCCGCAAGCTGCGCAGGCAGTCCCACAAAACGGCGCCGATGAGCCAAAAGAAAACTAGCAGCGCCGGGATGCCTCGCTCGGCTGCGTACTGAATGTAGATGTTGTGGAGGTGCCCGTAAAAGCCCGGCGGTAGGGGCCGCGTGATATCCGCCGGCACATAGGAGTCAAATTGGCGACGGATCTGTTCCGGCCCGATCCCAAACCAAGGATGCGCTTTGACCATTTCGACGCCCGTTCGAAAGGTCACCACGCGATGCCGGTTCGAATCCGTTTCGCCATGTGGCTGAAAGAGCGATGTGAAACGCTCGCGGGTCGTGTTGGGTGCAACCAGGTATGCCACCGCCAGGATAACCGGCAGCAGGAATACCATCCTCGGCCGCCAGCACCAGATGAGGTACAGCGTCGCGGCGACTGTCGCAATCCAGATGCTTCGCGTCCAGCCCAGCAGAATCGCCGCTGAAATCACAGCCAGACTTCCATACGCCCAGAGCGGCATTTTCCTGCTGGAGAAGCACCACTGCGCCAGCAGCAGCGAGAGCACGCTCAATTGCAGTGCGCCAAACGTCATCCAGTGGCTCTCAAAGCCTGTAATTCGCCGCTCAACATAGACGGTGTAGAAGTCTCCACCGGTCTGCCTGATGTGCTGATACTTAGTCACGAATTGAACCAGACCCCACAGGCCCGAAGCTGTCGCTGCCGCGGTCCAACCGGCCATCAGATAGTAGACCTTGTCGAACTGCGTCGAGAATACGCCGTAAATCATTGGAATGAAGAGGAATACAAAGAACTTCTTGATTTGCGGGCGGCCGCCCCAGGGATCGGGCGAAACCATCACCGAGATCAGTGTCAGCACGAAGAACAAGGCGAGTTGCGGCCAGATCGGCGGAAACTCCAGCTTGCGGCGGAACACCAGAAGCAACGCGATACCCAGGCCGAGGAGGATTTGGCTGGCTGCGATCGAAACTTGAATCAGTGTCGCCGAGGCGGTCGCGACAATCAGCAAGATCAAGTCTTGACGGGCTTTCCCAATTGGTGCCAACGCTTCAGTATGCCAGAATGAAAGGCGAAACCCATTTCGTATGCAGGTTTACTTGCTCCGCCACGGAATTGCCGAGGAAGCCCGAATCGGGATGAACGACTCGGATCGCGAGTTGACGACCGAGGGCCGACGCCGGCTTCGCGAGACGCTGCGCGCTCTCGCAAACGTCGAGGTCAGTCCTTCCCTGATCGTCAGCAGCACCTTGACTCGTGCACTTCAAACCGCTGAGATCGCCCGCAGCGTCTTCAAAACGAAAGCTTCGGTCCTGCGTACGAAAGCCTTGACCCCCAGCGCGACTGTCGAGCAGGTATGGGACGAGATTCGCGCGCATCGTGGAGAGTCCGAATTGATGCTGGTGGGCCATGAGCCTCAGTTCTCCAACCTGGCTGCATATCTGCTTGGTGCGCGGGAGTTACGCGTCGACTTCAAGAAAGGCGCCGTGCTGCGTTTAGACTTGGAAGGTTTCGGTGCTCAACCGAGAGGCACGTTACGCTGGTTCTTTTTGGCACGCATGGCAAGTCCAGCCACTCGCGGGGCTGAGAAAGCAGACTGAGGGATTCGTCGCAGCACATTCTCCCGAACGCCGTTCCAACCGTCTAGGCTTCTTTCGATAGAGCGTTTCTGACAAGAAGTTGGTCCGCGCTGTTCATCCCCAAGACATCCACTGTCACTCGTCCAATCGGCGTTTTCCCCGACAATTGAGCGCCGTTGATCTCAAAGTGTTGTCCCCAGCTATCCATGCGAGGATTGAACAACCTGACGATCTGACCGGTCTCAGCATCGAAGCCCGCAATATTGGGCCCTTTGTGACGATTGCAGTGTGGACAAGCCAACGCCAAATTGGTTTCGGAGGTTTGGCCGCCATGCTTCTCCGCGCGGATGTGGTCGATCTGAAAGGGCAACGGAAACGAAGTCTCAGGCAATGAGCAATACTCGCATCGATGGGCTGCTCGTTCCCGAACTGCCCGAGAGAGTTCCTGGTTCACTGTTCGTTAGAAGGAGTGTGTTTCAAGAGCCGCCGCGCTTTGGATTGCATGACCGCCAAAAGGCTACCGATGTGCAGGTAGCTGTCGAGTTCCTGGGTCTCGGCTTCTGTGAGCGAACCCGCCCGTGCTTTCGCCGACAGTTCATTGACGCGGTCTTCATCGCTGGACGGTAGTTTCATTGACAGCAAGTATTGGGCCGCCTGTGGGGTGAGCGGGTGTTCGTCGGATTGAATGATCCGCGCAAGAATTGCGGCTTCCGTGTTAGGCGTGACGACTTGCGAACCCATACTCTTTCATTATCACCCCTGCTTCGGCAACAAAAACCGCGAGTGCGGATTTCTCAAGGCGTACCATATCCTCATCTCCCAGACGCTCCTTATCGCCCAATTTTCCCAGCCCGGCTAGCGAACCGTGATTGTAAGTGTGCCGGCGACATGTTCTGGGAAGGTGTAGCTCGCTGGTGCGAACGGGAACACGTGGGCGCCATCGGTTCTGCCCGAAATGTAATAAGTGCCTGGTGTCGAAGTGATCGTTTGCGAACCGTAGGACGTTATGGAGATGGTGTAATTGGAGTGGCCGGCGAGGGCGACCTGCCAGTTAAGCGCTGAGTCGTTCACAATGGTTAACCTCGGATTTAGGCCGACCGTGCCGTGGGATGCAGTTGGATTTGAAGAGACGAGGCGCCGGTGCTGCTCTGGCCGACACGGCTGGGTCAATGCAGAAGGCGTCGCCGACTCATCCGGCCCGCCGTCGATAATAAGGCTTGCCTCCGTCTTCCATTTCTCCGGCCCGCCGCGTTGCTTTCGACGTTCTTTGTCGGGTTGAGGAAGGCGCCTACGCTAGCGATGAACTGCTGACGGAAGCGGCTCACCTGACTTCGCGAGACGCGGGCCTGGCCGGTCAGATCGTTTTCGGAAGCCTCCGGTTTCAAGCGCAACTCGACTTTCTGCTGGAGCATTACAGCAAGCGTGCGCCCGGCCAGTTGGAGCCGGCGCTTCGCGTTGCCTTGCGGATGGGGATTTTCCAGCTGCGCTATCTGGACCGTATTCCGCCTCACGCTGCCGTTCATGAAATGGTCGAGTTGGTGAAGCAGGGTAAGCGCGCTGCAGCCGGATTGACGAACGCGGTGTTGCGTAAGGTAGACCGTGAGCCGCAGCGGTGGCCGGGGAAGTCGATTGAACTATCGTGTCCTCGCTGGTTACTGCGGAAATGGACGGCCCGCTACGGAGCGGCGGAGGCCGAAGGGATCGCGCGCGCTGCGCTTCAAGAACCCGAGCACTATATCCGCATCGCACCGGGATCGCCGCCACCGATTGAGGACGGCCTGAAACTGGAGCCCAGCGCGGTGCCCGGTTGCTATCGGGTAGTGGAGGGCGCCGCACACGACCTGCGCCGTCTGGGTCTGCGGTTTCAGGATATTGGCTCCCAAGCCATCGTTCCCCTGCTGCAACTGGAGCTAGGCCTCTCCTATTTGGACCTCTGCGCGGCCCCCGGCAACAAGACACGGCAGGCACTGGAAACGCCGCTCCGCGCGGTGGCCTGCGACTGGAGCGAGAAGCGCCTCCGCCATGTCCCAGACATCTGCCCGCGAGTTGTTCTGGACGCCACCAAGCCGCTGCCGTTCGGGTCCCGCTTCCAACGCATTCTCGTCGATGCTCCCTGCTCCGGGACGGGCACTCTGGCGAGAAACCCGGAAATCAAATGGCGCGTCCAATCGAAGAATCTGCTGTTGCATCAGAGCCGGCAGAGGCTGATTCTCCAGAATGCGCTCGATCACCTGACGCCGGGCGGCCTGCTGCTTTATGCGACCTGCTCGCTGGAGGCCGAAGAAAACGAAGAGGTTACTCACTGGGCAGTGGAGAGCTCGCAACATATTCGATTGATTGAGGAAACATGGAGACTTCCCGGCCGCGATCCGGGGGATGGGTTCTACGGCGCCGTGTTAAGATCGGAACGTTCTGGGGATATCTAGCTCTTGGAAAATGAGTGTTTACCGCCGTTTTCCAGGCTGGCCACCAGGTGGCTCTCTGGCAGGAATTCACATGTCTTGAGGCCGGATTCACAATAGGTAGCAAACGTGGTACAGATTCTCCCATCACTTCTGGCGGCCGACTTTGCGCGTCTCGGCGAAGAGATCCGCCTTGTCGAGTCGGCTGGGGTCGAGATGCTGCATGTCGACATTATGGATGGGCATTTCGTTCCGAATTTGACGCTGGGCCCACCCGTGACCGAGTCCCTCCGAAAGGTGACCAAGCTCAAGCTCGATCACCATCTCATGATTGAGGATCCCGACACATATGCGCCGGTCTTCATCAAGGCGGGAGCCACCTCTGTCAGCGTCCATTACGAAGCCTGCCGTCACCTCAACCGCACATTACACCTGATCCAGGAAGAGGGAGCCTTAGCCGGCGTCGTGATCAATCCGGCGACCACCACCGCGCTGCTTGAGGACGTGCTTGGAATCGTCGACTATGTATTGGTGATGAGCGTGAATCCGGGCTTTGGCGGACAGCGGTTTATCCAACACTCGCTCGAAAAGGTCCGTCAGCTGTACCGCTACCGGCAGGAGCGCAACCTTCGTTTTGCCATTGAAATCGATGGCGGCGTATCGGCCCACAATCTCGCGGATGTGGTTCGGGCGGGAGTGGACTGGGTGGTAGCCGGCACATCCGTGTTTGGCACTCCGGACCCGATTGCCGCGGTTCAGGAATTGCAGCAGATCGCTGCCGAAGCAGAACTTGTTAGGGTATAGAGGAAACAATGAATTTGAACGCTCAATTGCTTAAGGTTGCCCTGGTCGGTTTACTCGCGGCAAGTATCGCGTCCCCCCAGGTACCTTGGCATAAAAAGAAGTACGAGAACCCCA
>JBAUOG010000652.1:0-3071 GCA_049579625.1 Bryobacteraceae bacterium | reverse complement strand
GCGCGAAATGCCGCCGGATACCGGCAGCGGATTTATCTGGCGGCTCTACAGCATCTCCAGGCTCGAAGAAAGGGATGGCGGAGTGTACGTAGAACTCGAAGTCATTGCGCTCAGCCGGGATATTCCCTCGCCGTATCAATGGTTCGTCGATCCAATCGTACGGCGCGTTTCCAAGGACGCAATGTTCACCTCGCTGAAGCAAACGTCAGAAGCCGTCCGTTCGAGCGTCCAAGAGGCGAATCGGACTCGATCTGTGCCCCGGTCCGCAGCTGCACTCCATAGCTACGTGTCCGACCAGAATCCGCTTAGTAACCGTTGATCGAACTCTCGATCCCACGCAGAATACCACTTCCCTCGCGGTTGAGTGTGCGGTCCGATATCAGGCAGCGCCGATCCTGCCATTGACACACTTTAAAAACCGGCAAGTCGGTGCCAGAAACTGCTGCAGCGATGTCTACGCGGTTTTCGTACGGGGTTTTCGTTCATGGAATATGGAATAGCAGGGATTATGCATGGAAACGTTTTGGCCCCGGATGACATCCCCAGGGCATGGACAACAACAGCCCAGTTTGGGCGATTCAGTGCAAGACGATTGATTGTCCGGCAAAATTCGTAATTCCGGGCACCCTGCAGAGCGTGTTTCCATTCGAGGGAAGCACCCTGATCGAACAGTGTGAATACTGCGGTGAGGTGAATACCTTTCGGGAAGCGGATGTTTCTGAGGACGTTGGCCAGCACTCGTGGTGGGCTTCGTTCAATCCCAAATACTCACCCCTCAATCCAGTGGATCTTCGGCAGGTCTAAGCCCTGGTTGGCTAACCCTTGTCGCAGGTCCGCCGGGCAAGGTGAGTCCTACCGGAAGCCAGAGCTTGCAGTTTAGGAGTCAGCCCGATATCTGGTGTTATCGGAAGTCACTTCTAATAGCTTCTCGATTATGACTTGCCGAAACTGCTCAAATGCTTCTTCTAAAGCATGGCGCTTATCCATCGCAAGAGCACATCGCTAGTCGTATTGCCTGTGATCTCCCTAGTCTTTCCCTTGAAAAGGGAGCATACTTCAGACATCGTGGAAGTCTATCTGGCTAAGGCCCGAGAACTCATCGGTTCATTCTTGGACCAGCAGATTACCTTGAATGAATGCCTTGCAGAGCTGGATTACGCGTTAGCCGCCATCGACCCGCGACCGACAGGCGTTAATCTTGATAGGCTTAAGTTCCAAGTGCACTGGGAGCGTCGGATCGTGTTGGAGGCGGCGGCGCAGCGGAACAAGCCCAGGATCTAACACGGAAACGCCCTCGTGGTTCTTCGATTCGAGGGCGCCCGCTGGAGAACATCACTAGCGCGGGGGTAGGGCGTCAGCGATGCGTATGAGAAGAGACTACCACCGCGCCAACAGAACTGTCACATCATTTTCAGGCCAGCCATTCGGGTGCCCCGCTGTCGTTCTTCGTCATTGAGCTTGATGATCTCATTGCTAGGCCGCGCGAAGCAGCTCATGCGCCGCTTGTCTTGCGTTCATGTTGCCACCTACGCACTAGTTTCTCGCTGCGTCGCCCGCCGCGCGGGAAGCTGTTACTCTAAGAATCGAACCGAGGTGAGTTCCGTTGGCGGAAGTTCGGCTTCAAGATGGCGAGAGCCTGGAAAGCGCACTCACACGCTTTAAGCAAAAGGTATTGCAAGAAGACATCATCAAGGACATCAAGCGGCATGCCTTCTATTTAAAGCCGGGCCAGAAGAAGCGAGTCAAGCAGGCGCTGGCTCGCAAACGCGACCGCAAAAAGAACCGCAGGGACGGCGAACCAGATCGAAATCCAACGGCGTTGTACCAGCAACACAAACGACTTCCTCCCGCTTGATTCGAGCGGCGGTCGCCTTTGGCATTAGCTGTTGCTCCCGCTCGGCCGCCCTACAAAGCCTCGCTGGGAGAGGAGCGGCCTGACTCACGGCCCAACGTCTGTGGTTGATTGCTTCGAGCCGCCCGATGGTCTGCGGTGGAAGCGAGAGTAACAGCCCAAGCACCGAAAGGGCTTTCTTCCGATCACATAAAAGAGCACGTCATACCAGCGGAACCTGGAAGGCGCCACATCTCTTGAACGGCAACGAGGGCAAGGCATAAGCACGTTGTGCTGGGAGAGATCGGTATAGGGCGTACCTGTCTGTGGATCCATCGAAGAGGTCCGGTTACATCGTCTCTGGATGCCCTGCCCCTCTGACGAGCGTACCTCATGATCTCGCTGCGCGAGCGAGCGCCCGCGAACTCTTGGGCCCGCTCCTCAGACGTCAGGTCGACTGGTCCGAAACAGCAGCGGCGTCGCGCCCGGATCATTGCCCACTGGAATTACCAATCTGATGCTCAACGGCTAAACCGGAAGTGCCTGTTCTGAGAATTCGAAGTCTTCGCCCTGGAAACGTTCTTGGATGAGGAGATACGTGCGTATCGTTGGTCGTGGCAAGCGGCTTCACGAAGTCACATGGCGCCCTGTTGAAGCATGGCTAGAATGATTAATTGGCGCTAGAATAGCCACGACATGGCAAAGAAGAAGGAAACACGAGAATCGCCCGATGGCGTTCTGATCACGGCCGCGAGGACCCTTGGAGAGGCCGCGGGAAAGTTAGCGGCGGCGGTGGGCGTAAAAACCCCGAAACCGAAGGTGCCGAAACTAGTGGCGAAGAAAAAGACTCGCGCGCCACGGCGGCCTAAGAAGGCGGCCAAAAGGGTCCAAAAACGGGCCGCACCGTAAGGAGGGCGTCGGAACAAGCGGGTCCTGACAACCTGGTCGCCTCCTCGTTGCACCCAGTTTTGAGCTCAGGGGGCTCATGCGCCGCTTGACTTGCGTTCATGTTGCCACGCCCGCACTAGCTTCTCGCTCCCTGGCTCTCTGGCGTGCTCGCCGAATGATCTCGGCTCGCGACCGAGCGTCGGCGAGGCCTTCCGTGGACGGCTCTTCAAACGGCAGCCCGGCCGCTTCTAAACGACCCTTACGGAGCGCCCGCCTCACCTGGGCGGCCGTCTCTCCGCGCTCGTTCACGTTACGTCGAGGTCGGTCCTCAAGGCGGCGAAGACGTCTGCTT
>JBAUOG010000651.1:0-3745 GCA_049579625.1 Bryobacteraceae bacterium | reverse complement strand
GCCCTAACCAAGTATCACGCCAAGCGCGACTTTACGGTCACCCCTGAACCGAAGGGATCTGCCAAGAAGCGACACCGGCCCCCCGAGCTTTCCTTCGTCGTCCAGAAGCACCAAGCCAGCCGTTTGCATTATGATTTCCGGCTCGAATGGAACGGGGTTCTCGTATCATGGGCGGTTCCGAAAGGACCGTCACTTGATCCCTCCGTCAAACGATTGGCGATGGCGGTGGAGGATCACCCGGTTGAGTACGGCGGGTTCGAAGGCATCATTCCCGAAGGTGAGTATGGCGGGGGAACGGTCATGGTTTGGGATCGAGGGACGTGGGAGCCGGACGATCCGGACGTCGACGCAAGCCTCAAAAAAGGTGAACTCAAGTTTACGCTGCATGGATCGAAGTTGAAGGGATCCTGGGTTCTGGTGCGGACCAAGCCCTTAGGGAAATCCCAAAAATCCCCCTGGCTGCTGATCAAGCACAAAGACCGAAGCGCTACCACTCGGGACGTTGTCGCCGACAAGCCGCGGTCCGTTCTATCGAAACGCCTGATGGCCGAAATCGCTGCCTCATCGGGCGGCAACGTGAGCAAAGCGGCCGAGAGCGATCCGGCCGGCGATAAGTAACAGAACCTCGCGGAGGGAGATCTAATAGTTATGCCGGCTGTCGTTTGGAAAGGCTATATCAGTTTTGGGCTGGTTTCATTTCCGGTCCGTCTCTTCTCGGCCGGGAGGGCGGAAGCTGTCCACTTCCACATGCTTCATCGCAAGGATCTCTCGCGGGTCAAGGAGGTCTGGTACTGCGCTAAGGAGGACAAGCCGATCGAACGGGCCGACATCGTGAAGGGCTACGAAGTCAGCAAGGATGAATACGTCGTCGTTGAGGACGAGGACCTGAAAAAGATCGCGCCCGCCACGGCCGAAACCATGGACATTCTGCAGTTCGTGCGTGATGCCGAGGTGGATCCCATCTATTTTGAGCACTCGTACTACGTGGCGCCTGGCGACAACGTCACCAAGCCTTATGGCTTATTCTTCAAGGCACTCAAGGAAACCAAGCACAGCGCCGTGGCGAAAGTGTCGATGCATGGCCGGGAACACGTCGTCCTGATTCGTTCCGCCGAAGAGTCCCTGATCTTGCACACGCTGTTTTATCCGGACGAACTGCATCAGGGGAACCAGCAGCGGATTTCGGGTAAGGCCGCTTCGACCAAATCGGAACTCGAACTCGCCACCAAGTTGATCCGCCAGCTGGCTGCGCCGTTTCGCCCCGAATCGTTTCACGACACCTATCGCGAGAACGTCGAGAAGCTGATCGAGCAAAAGAGGAAAGGCCAGAAGATCACGGCCGAACCAAAGCCTAAACGCGCGCCGGTGATCGATCTCATGGAGGCACTCAAGAAGAGCATCAAGTCGACCGGGGCACCGGCTGCCAAACCCAAACGCCGCCGCAAAGCCGCCTGACAGAGTTCATCGGGCGCCTCGGCGCGGCGTTTCATAATGGGTGCGACGGACGCCTCGTCCCGGCCCGCCCCTACTGGTTCTTCGCCAGCGAGGCCATGGCCAGTGATCCGCCTAGCCCCATGGTCTCGACAGCCGAAGAGGGGACTATGATCATGGAGCCGCGCTCCTTGATCGCTTCATAGAGCATGTTCATGGCGCGAAGGTGCAGCGCGGTTGGATTGTTCTGATACACCAGCGATGCCTCTTCGAACTTCTTCGAGATCTCGGTTTCAGCCTGGCCGAGGATGATGCGGGCCTGACGCTCGCGTTCGGCTTGGGCCTGGCGTGACATTGCATCTTCCAGGGCAGCAGGGATCTTCACGTCGCGGATCTCGACAGATTGGACGGTGATGCCCCACGGGTTGGTCTTTTCGTCGAGGATGCGCTGCAGCTCGTGTCCCAGCGTCTCGCGTTCGGTGATCATCTGCGCCAGTTCGTGGCGGCCGATCGATTCCCGCAGCGCCGTCTGTGCGCTCATCATGATCGCTTCGTTAAAGTCGGCTACCTCGAGGATGCACTTCTCAGCGTTCCAAACCACCCAGAAGATGATGGCGTCCACATTCACCGGGACCGTGTCTTTACTGAGCGCCGACTCGGCGCGGACGTCGGTGACTCGTACTCTCTGATCGACATACTTGCTCAGCGAATCGATCACCGGAACAATGAAGAACAGGCCGGGGCCGCGCAAACCAAGATACTTGCCCAGGCGTAGCTGGGCGACGCGTTCCCACTGGTTAGCAATTTTGATCGCAAACATCAAGTAGAGGCCGATCAAAAGGCCCGTGAAAACCGGTATGGGAGACCCCAGGATGCCGCTCAATGCGGCTCCAACAACTGCGAGGATCACCATCACGGCTGCACCGGGGCCGCTCACCGGTGACTGTATGTTCGGTCTGTATACTGCGGTACTCATTTGTTTCGTTCCTTTCTGTCGGATTGCGCTTCTCGTAAGCGGCCAATCAGTTCGTCGAGCGAAAAGCCTGCCTGTCCCGCGCGGGCTGCAACGTCGGCCGCCAGCTGGTTCAATTGACGCTCACGCTCCACCTCGTCGCGCTTTGGTTTCTTCTGCGAGATGAACGTACCCGTTCCCTGCTGCGTCTCGAGCACGCCACGAATCTCCAGCTCGCGGTAAGCCCGTACAACGGTATTCGGGTTCACGGCGAGATCCACGGCAAGTTGCCTCACGGTTGGAAGCTGATCGCCCGGCGCCAGTGCGCCCGCCGCCATGCCGCCCAGAACATGGTCCATGATCTGCCGGTATACCGGGACGCCGCTTTTCAGGTCGAGACAAAACTGAAATTGGTTTCTGGCGTTGATTGCTGCCACGGTATTGATCTCTAGTTCTAGTGTACTGGTTTACTAGAACAAGTCAAGAGGAAAGTTTGTGTGATCATGTTTCTCATGCCTTCTCATGGATTCCTGGCGCTCCTGGTTGCGCTGCCTTTGCTGGCTGCCGGGCCGCCGGAAACCCCGAAACATCCAGTGAGTGACACCTATCATGGCGTGACGGTTGTAGATGACTACCGCTGGCTCGAAGACTTTTCCGCTCCAGCGGTGAAGCAATGGGTCGCGTCGGAGAACCAATACACCAGTTCCATTCTGGACCAGATTCCGATTCGGGCAAAGCTCCAGCAGGAATTGACGGTGGCGTTTAAGCAGCGCCCAGCCGCCTATGGCGACGTGAAGCCGGTGGCCGGAAAGATCTTCGCGATGAAGTCTGATCCGGCTCGCGAACAACCTACGCTGGTGGTGTTGTCATCGCTCGAGAACCCAGTGGAGAAGACGGTCGTCGATCCGGCTCATTTCGGCGGGGCGGCGATCGACTTCTACGTACCCTCGACCGATGGCAAGCTGTTGGCTGTCTCGCTCTCCCACGGAGGCAGCGAGAGTGGCGACTTGCACGTGTTCGACGCGGTTAGCGGGCAGGAACTGGCCAGCGATATGATTCCGAGGGTCAATAAGGGAACTGCCGGCGGGAGCGTGGCCTGGAATCAGGAATCGTCGGGCTTCTATTACACGCGCTACCCAAGTCCGGGCGAACGTCCGCCATCCGACCTCGACTTCTTTCAACAGATTTTCTTTCATAAGCTCGGCACGCCGGTCACTAATGACCGTTATGAACTCGGCAAAGACTTCCCACGCATAGCGGAAGTCGCGCTCCGCTCGAACAAGGACGGAACCCGCATCATTGCAACGATGGCGAACGGCGATGGTGGCGAGTTTATGCACTTCCTGAAGATCGGTGATGGTC
>JBAUOG010000650.1:0-1767 GCA_049579625.1 Bryobacteraceae bacterium | reverse complement strand
GATAATCTGCTTCTGGACGAGCTCCTGTCCGCGTTCGAAGTCGGATTTAGCCGCCGCCAAAACCGCCTTGCGTTCATCGATTAGTGCATCCGCCTCGGCCATCGTCTGCTTGGCGCGCTCCACGTCGGATTGCGCCGACCTGAGCCGGGCTTCATACTCCGGCGACGACACTCGGCCGACGACTTGGCCTGCTTTGACCTCGCTGCCCTCTTGGACGGTGATGTCAACGAGGCGGCCGGGATATTTCGCAGCGACGTCGACCTGGATGGCTTCGATACGGCCATTGGTTTTGACAACGCCCTCCGGCATCGTCTTTCCCATTATCCGGTCGAGCAGCGTGCGTACTCTCGATTGTGCCTCCGCGGTGGGCGAAACCACGGCTGCAATCAAGGGATGCATGTAGGCGGGAGACAGCGGCAGGGCGCCTGCTACGAACGCGAACGTCAGCAGGACGCCGAGACAAACGCGAATGTACATGACAGTTGCCTCCGAACGTTCGAGACGAAGATTATTCGATCTCGGATCGTTTACCAATGCACACTTTCCGAACGGAGCTCGTGCCGACGCGCGAATGACCGCTTCGCACCGCCCGCCCACGGCGCTGCGGCCAATCACTTTGAGACAGCCCGGGTGCTGCGGACCACGGCCGGCACTTTGGCTGTGTGGTGGTGTCGCAAGAGAGGTTTATCAGAGTCCCGATGAGACATTTTCCGTCCCGAAAATGAGCGCAGAGATCGCGGAGTGTTCCGAACCCCTCAAAGGCCGACGCGAGCGCTTCTGCCAGGATATTGCCGCCGGGCTGCCGCTCTATGACGCTTTCACCGCTGCTGGCTGGAAGCGTCCAGGGGGCAATGCTAATCGCTTGCTGCGCGATCCCGCCATCATTGCCCGCATCAAGAAGGCGGCTTCAGGTTGAGGCATTTCGCCAGGCAGGCTATGTGTTTGGGTCAAAACGCCACGATGGATTACGTACGCCTGACACGAAGTAGAGGAGTAATGCTGATGACGAACAAATCGAATTTTACCCCTGAGGAATGGAAACTCCTTCTGGAAAGCGTGATGACAGCAGGTATCGCCGTTACTGCCGCCGATCCCAGCGGGCTGTGGGGCCTGCTAAAGGAGAGTTTCGCGAGCGGCACGGAACTGGCGAAGGCCAAAATGGATCCTGGAACCAACGCGCTCATCAAAGCAGTCGTCAACGATTTCGGTAGCTCGGAAGGGCGAAGCGCCGCACACGACGACCTGAAGAGCAAGCTCACGGGCAGCAAACCGGCTGAGATCAAGGACACATGCATCGAGACGCTGCGTCAGGCCGCAGCAATCATCGACGCCAAGGCGCCGGGCGATGCCGCGGCCTTTAAGGGCTGGTTGCAACAGATCAGCCAACACGTTGCAGAGGCATCCAAGGAAGGTGGATTTCTTGGCATTGGAGGCGTGCCAGTCAGCGAAGCTGAGAAGGCGACTCTCGCCGAGATCTCGAGCGTCCTCAAGCTACCAGCAACGTGAAGCGATCGCCCGTCGCAGGAATCCCGGTTAAGGGCAACGCGGGAGCAAAAACCAATGCGAGGTGGCTTAGCACGACGCGCGTGCGGGGTTGCGGCGGGCTTGGCGATCGCGGCGGCGCTCATGTCATCAGCAAGCGCGGCCGATGAGCCTGATCTGATCTTCAGGCGCTCGGCCGTCTTCAAGTGGCTCACTCGGAACGACAAGCTCGCGACCTACGGCCTCGACGATCCGGAAATCGACGGCGTTGCCTGTCACTTCACG
>JBAUOG010000649.1:0-3624 GCA_049579625.1 Bryobacteraceae bacterium | reverse complement strand
GAGAACACCATCGCGGCCGTTGCGCCAATCGGAATGGGCCTCATGTACGGCCCCATCAGCCCGCCTACAAATGCCATGGGCAGAATCGCGGCAACGACCGCTAGCGTGGCCAGAATTGTCGGATTGCCGACTTCGTTCACCGCCTCTACCGCCACCTCCACGGGCGGCCGCCCCTCGTTTTCGGGTAAGCGCCAGTGCCGCACAATGTTCTCCACCACCACGATGGCGTCGTCCACCAGGATGCCGATTGAAAAGATCAGCGCAAAAAGAGTAATGCGGTTCAGCGTGTAGCCATACAGGTAGAACACGGCCAAGGTGAGGCCCAGCGTCACCGGAATCGCAATGAAGACGATCAGCGACTCTCTGATGCCGAGTACCAGCGCGACCAGCAGGCTGACTGAGACCACCGCAATCAACATGTGAAACAGCAAGTCATTCGACTTCTCCGCCGCCGTTTCGCCATAGTTCCGGGTGATGTCTAAATTGACGTCTTGCGGCAGAACCGTGCCTTTCAGTTTCTCCACCCGCGCCAACACACGGTCTTTAATGTCGATCGCGTTGGTCCCCTTGCGTTTCGATACCGCGATCGTGACGGCCGGTAGAAACTCCCGCGTGCCGAGCCGCACCGTTCTCACATATTGCGTCGGGTCTTCGCCCGTATCCTCCACCTCCGCCACATCCCGCACGAAAACAGGCCGTCCCTGAAAAGCACCGGCAACGACGTTTCTGACGTCCTCCGCGGTGCGTAGGAAGTTTCCGGTTTCGAGAGAGTATTCGCGGTTGTTCTGGCTGAATTGCCCGGCCGTCAGTTCACTGTTCGCGACATTCAGCGCGTGTGCCACGGCGAGCGGCGCCAGTTGATGTGCCTCCAGTTTCGCCTCATCGAGTCTGATTCGAACTTCCCGCCGCTGGCCCCCGATCAGCTCCACTGCCGACACGTCTGGAACCTGCTTGATCGCATCGTGGACCTGCGCGGCAATTCGTCGCAGCTCCAGGTCTCCGTATCGTTTGCTCGATAGCGTCAGCGCCAGGATGGGCACGTCGTCAATCAGGTGTGGCTTCACAATCGGCTGGCTGGCCCCGGGCGGGATCAAATCGAAGTGTCCCTGCAGCTTTTGATTCAGCCGCACCAGACTTCTCTCCTCATCTTGCCCCACCAAGAACCGCACGATCGCCAGCGAAGAGCCCGGGCTGGAAGTCGAATAGATGTACTCGACGCCCGGTATCTCCCATAGAAGTTTCTCCATCGGCTTCGTGACGCGTTCCTCCATCTCGCGCGCCGACGCGCCCGGCATCGAGACCGCGACGTCCACCATCGGCACAATGATCTGTGGTTCCTCTTCGCGCGGCAGCTTCCAAACGGCGAACGCCCCAATCAGCACCGCAACCACGATAAACAATGGAGTCAGCTTTGAGGAGATAAATGCGTTAGCAATCCGGCCGGCCGGGCCAAGCTTCTGGGCAGTGCTCATTATGGAGCGCTCCCGATCAGGACTCCGTCGGCAAGCAATTGAGGAATCGGCGTTACCACTTTCTCGCCGGGTTGTAACCCGGAAAGGACTGCCACGTCAGCGCCGCGCCGGTCGCCGGTTGTGATCATCCGAGCGTGTGCCCTTTCGCCCTCAACCACGAAGACCGATTGAAGCTGGCCGTTTTCACGAATGGCCGCCACCGGAATCGCGATCACGCTTCGCTCACCCTGCGCAAACGTCGCCCGCCCGAACATGCCCGATCGCAGAGCGCCGCAGGGCTTCGCTCGGCCCGCATCATCCGTTGGCGGTAAGTCAATCTTGACCACGTATGATCGCGACTGCGGGTCGACGGTGGGCATCACCTCCGAGACTCGGGCCAAACCTTCACACCCGCTCCCATCCACCGCTATCTGGAGACGAGTGCCTGCCGGTACCGAACCCAGCCTCGATTCGTCGACATTCACTTCGAGCCGGTACCCCCCGACTTGCTCCAGTGTCAATAGCGGAGTGCCCGGACGCGCCAGGTCTCCTGGTTGCGTCGTCTTTGCAATCACCACACCGGCAAATGGGGCATTGATTTTGGTATCGTTCCTCGTCAGGGTTGCCGCCAGAACCGCCTGGTCTGCCTCTTTCACTCTCGACTCGCTCTGCTGTTGCCTCGCCGTCGCCATCTCGTACGCAGCCTGCGCGGAGATTTGCTTCGCTTTCGCCTCATCCAGTTCCTGCTTGGTAACCGAGCGCTGCTCCGCCAGCGTCCCCATGCGCTTCAGCGTAATGTCCGCCAGATCCAGATTGGCCTTGGCAGCCGACACAGCGTTTGCCGCCTCGGGCACGGCGCTCACGGCCTGGGCCTGCACAGCTTGAGCTCTTCGCAAACCCGTATCCAGGTCGCGTGCGTCGAGGCCAATCAGGAATTGTCCCGCGGTCACATGGTCGCCGGCCTGCACGGTGACCTGCTCAACCGTCGCCATCACTTTGCTCGACAGCGTGGCTGTGACTCTCGCCTGCACCGTCCCGGTCACCGGGTAGTCCGCGGGCCAACTCACGCTGGCCGCCTCCACTGTTCGCACGGGCACTACCGCCGCCTCAGGCACGCTCTTACGCGGTTCATTGCCGCCGCAGGAAACAACCAGCCCGCTTATCGCCGCGATCACTAAATAGGAATGCTTCACTAGTTCAGAACCTCCGATTCCGGGCTTAGCCGCCCGGACACAAGCTCCACGTTCACTTCGGCGATTCGCTGGTCATGGATCGCCGTGAGTTGGCGCGTCTTGCTTTCCGACACCGCCGCCTCTGTCCGCAGCACGTCCGTCACACTACCCATCCCGGCCGCATACCGGTTCTGCGTGATGCGCAGGCTCTCTTCCGAATCCGCCACGACTGCTCGCGCCGACTGAACCCGTTCGTTCGCTGCCCGCAACTCCGCAAGAGCTCGCCGCACATCAAGCCGTACTGCCGAATCCATTTCCCGCTCCTCGGCCCGAGCCCGCGCAATCTGATATCCGGCCGCCCGGACCTGCTCTTTGTCGGCAAACCCATTGAACAGGTTCCAACGCAGTGCCACGCCGAACTGCCAGTTGGCCCCTCCCTTATCCGCAAACGTCTGCCGGTCGGCTTCAAACGCTCCAATGAAGGCGACGGTCGGGCGGTAAGCGCTGCGTGCTGTTTCGCTCTGCAAACCCGACAGGGTCATCGCCAATTTCGTTTCGCGCGCCTCGGGCCGCTCTTCACTCGCCGCCCGCTCCAAGTCCGCCGCTTTTTGTTCTGCCACCGGAGCGCTTGCAAGTGAGCTTGTCAGTTGATGGGGAGTATCCAGCGGCAGTCCGAGCGCATCATTCAACGCCGACTGTGCCACGTCCAGTTGCGCCGCCCGTTCTATCTTTTGCTCGCGCACCGCCGCAGCATGGACTCGGATCGACAACACATCCGCCTCCGTGGCCATCCCTGCGTCGCGCAGGTTCTCAGCCCGCGCCAGATCCGCCTCCACCGAGCGTAGGCTCTGGTCTGAGGCCTCCAGCAGCGCTTTGGCGAGTACTGCTTTCCAGTAAGTCCGAACGACTTTCGCCATGAGGTTCATCTGGGTCCGACGCTTCTCCTCCGTGCTGATCGTCCGGTTCGTCTCCGCCGTCTTGGTTGCCAGGCGCGTCCGTCC
>JBAUOG010000648.1:0-19211 GCA_049579625.1 Bryobacteraceae bacterium | reverse complement strand
CTTGGGAGTAGTATTCGATCTCCAGCCGGCCGGACGATTCCGAGCGGGAAATCAGCCGGACCTTGGTTCCCAGAGCCATGGCGATGTCATCTAATGCCGCTCGGACATTCGGGTCCAGGGGAGGCGGTTCGGGCGGTTCAGTATGCGGCTTAGGTGGATCAGTAAGATTCTTTACATAAGCTTCTGTCTCGCGAACCGATAGCCCATTTTGGATAATTCGCTGGCAGGCGGCCCACTGCGCATCCGCGTCGGCGATGTTAAGCAACGTCCGGGCGTGTCCGACGCTAATCTTCCCGCCGGCAAGGCTTTCGAGCACAGGCCGCGAGAGGTTCAGCAATCGTAGGAAATTGGTCACGGTGGACCGGTCTTTGCCCGTCCGCTCCGCTACTTGATCGTGGGTAAGTCCATAACGGTCAATGAGTTGGCGGAATGCCCCTGCGGTTTCCACAGGGTTTAGGTCGGCGCGCTGGATGTTTTCGATAAGGGCTAGTTCCAGTACTCGATCCGGTTCTGCCTCACGGACGTAAACGGGGATCTCTGCCAAGCCCGCCAGCCGCGCCGCACGCCAGCGCCGCTCCCCTGCTATAATGACATAAGTGCCGTGTTTAGAATGGGTTACAGTGATCGGCTGGATGATGCCGTTGGCCCGAATCGATTGTGCAAGCTCCTCGAGCTTGACCGTATCGAAGTCCTCGCGAGGTTGCTCCGGGTTGGGTTGAATTGCACCGATTGGTAGTGTTCGTGGATCTAAAGAAGCGAGGTCATTTGTTGAAACAGATTGCGTTGTCGATTCGGGTTGGGGAGCGCGTGGGCGCGGTGGCAAAAGAGCCGACAGTCCTTTACCCAGCGCTCTGCGCGGGTTGTCGGTTGGCTTGCTCATGTCGTAGGACTTCCTTTGCGAGTTGAATATAGCTTTCGGCGGCGCGTGAGCGTGGATCGTAGATCAGGATCGGCTGCCCGTAGCTCGGCGCTTCCGCCAAACGAATGCTTCTAGGTATCACTGTATGAAAAACTTCAGTGCCAAAAAACTCCCGGAGGTCAGCCTCGACCTGCCGCGTGAGGTTCGTCCGGTCATCATACATGGTGAGAAGGACACCCTCGATCTGGATTGGTTGATTGAAGGACTCGCGGACACGCTCGATAGTGTCCATGAGCTGGGAAATACCTTCGAGAGCGAAGAACTCACATTGGATGGGGACGAGGACGGAGTCTGACGCGACAAGCGCATTTAGTGTCAGCAGGTCCAAAGCCGGCGGGCAGTCGATGATAATGTAATCGAAGTCGGCACGAACGGGCGCGATCGCGCGCTGCAACATTCCTTCCCGGTCATCCATCCCAACCAGATCCAGATTACCGGCTACAAGGTTCTTGTCGGCCGGCAAAAGAAATAAGCCCTCGCAGTCCGTCGGGACGATTGTTTCAGCAACCAGTGCCTCTGAGACGAGGACATCGTAGATCGTTTTCATCCCCTCCGTTTTTGCCACGCCGAGCCCGGTTGTAGAGTTTCCCTGGGGGTCGGAGTCAATGAGCAATACACGGAGCTCGCTCACGGCTAAGGAAGCAGCAAGATTGATAGCGGTTGTGGTCTTCCCCACACCGCCCTTCTGATTGGCGATTGAGATGACGCGAGCCAAGTTGCTCCTCAGTTGTTAGACTGCCGTCGGTGAGATACTTAACGGAGCCATGACCGTTAGGGGTGGTATTGTTGGCCCTCCCAGCCGGATTCGATCACGATGCTACCACGTTTCACGTGAAACATTGCAGGTGCTAAGTTGCCCGTGGGTGCGGGGCGCCGCCCATGTTTCACGTGAAACATATGGGTCTGTCAGGTAGCTCAAGGATCGGCTGGCACAGGCGACATCGCGGGTGCACCCAAGCTTAGGTAGACATCCAGGACGGCCAGGGCCGCCGGGGTCACCCCGGGAATGCGCTTCGCCTGCCCCAATGTGGACGGCCGCACTCGCTCCAACTTCTGCTTTACCTCCGTTGAGAGCCCAGGAATCGTCGCGTAGGCGAAATCCTCGGGAATTTGGCGTGACTCCGACTCCGCTAGACGGCGAACCTGCCTGTCCTGCTGGGCCAGATAGCCAGCGTACTTCAACTCTGTCTCGACCGTCGCCAGAACACCATGTGCGGGGGCCTCGCCCAGACTCCCACCGATCCAGCGCTCCAGTTGAGCAATCTTGGCCGCAGGTCGCCTGAGCCAAACAGCCAGCGCCGGATTGTCGTCTGCGGAAAGCCCTCCAACACTGCCAGGCACGGCGCTTACTCTGGTTTTCTCCAACAACGCCAGGATTCGATGCTTCTGTTCCTGTTTCCGCGCAAACGCAGCCCAGCGAGCGTCGGAAACCAACCCGATCTTTCGGCCGATCGGCGTCAACCGCTCGTCCGCATTGTCAATTCGAAGGTGCAGCCGGAATTCGGCTCGCGAGGTGAACATCCGATAGGGCTCTTCGGCACCCTTACTGATCAAATCGTCAATCAAGATCCCCGTGTAGCCTTCAGACCGCTCGATCCTGAGCTCTTCACGGCCCTGAACCTTGAGTGCCGCGTTGATGCCCGCGACGAGTCCCTGGCATCCAGCCTCCTCGTAACCAGACGTGCCGTTGATCTGCCCAGCTAAGAACAAGCCGGCCAGCGACTTGACCTCCAACCCATGAGTGAGTTCCCGCGGGTCGATCGCGTCGTACTCGATGGCGTAGCCAGGCCGGATCATCTCCGCACCTTCCAGGCCTGGAATGGACGCCAGCACTGCCACCTGCACGTCTACCGGCATACTTGTCGACATGCCGTTCAAATAAACTTCGTGAGTGTCCAACCCTTCGGGCTCCAGGAATAGCTGATGCCGGAGCTTTTCCGGGAACTTCACCACCTTGTCTTCGATGGACGGGCAGTATCGCGGACCAATCCCTTCGATTTGCCCGCTGTACAGCGGCGAGCGCGCAATGCTGTCGGTTAGAATCCGGTGCGTTTCCTCCGTCGTGTAGGCCAGATGACACTGGATCTGCTCCCGCTCAATCCGCTCCGTGAGAAAAGAGAACGGAGTCGGCACGGCATCTCCACATTGCGGCTCGAAGCGCGACCACTCGATCGTGCGTCCATCCAACCGGGGAGGCGTCCCCGTCTTCAAGCGCGTCCACTGCAAACCCAGTGTCCTCAGATGCAAGCCGAGATAATTCGACGGCGCCTCTCCATTACGGCCGCAGGCGGACTTCGTCTCTCCCACATGCGCCAAGCCGTTGAGAAAAGTTCCGGTGGTCACCACTACCGCAGCCGCGACCAGTTCCCGCCCGTCTCTTAAGCGCACGCCCTCAATCGAGCGCTGGCTCCCTTCCGTCCGAATCATCAACTCGGCGACTTCCGCCTGGAGTATGCGAAGGTTCGGTTCGGTCTCGAGCCAAGCCCTCATCGTCGTGCGGTACTGCTTCTTGTCGCATTGTGCCCGGGGCGACCACACGGCTGGCCCCCGGCTCGTATTCAGCAGCCGGAACTGGATGCCCACGGCGTCCGTCAATTCACCCATCACGCCGCCCAGCGCATCGATCTCCCGAACGATATGTCCCTTGGCGATGCCACCAACCGCCGGATTGCACGACATCTGGGCAATCAGGTCGGCGTTCATCGTCACCATGGCCGTCTTCAACCCCAACCGGGCGCAAGCCCGCGCAGCTTCGCAACCGGCGTGGCCGGCGCCAACCACCACCACGTCGAAGCTCTTTCGCGGGGCAACGAAACCGGCAGTGACCGATGAGGTGTTTTCCATATTGCTAGGAATCGGTCTGACGAAACTTTCTTGGAGCCTTCTTGAGTCAGCGCGAATGCTGGGTTGACAAAGCGCTTATCCGTTATTCTATCGAGAGGACAACGGTTTCTTGAAAGTTCTTATTGTGGGCGGCGGTGGCCGCGAACACGCTCTTGCCTGGCGGCTTCGCCAGTCACAAGACATCAGCGAGCTAATAGCCGCTCCAGGCAATCCCGGCATCGCCCACGAGGCACGCTGCATTCCTACCCCCAGTTCCTTGAACGGCTACGCAGCCTTGGCGGAAGCCGAGCATGCCGACCTAACTGTTGTCGGACCGGAAGCTACACTCGTCGATGGAATTGTAGATGTCTTTACAGCGCGCGGGCTTCCGATTGTGGGTCCAAGTCAGGCCGCTGCCCGTCTGGAGGGAAGCAAGATCTTCGCGAAGGAGTTCTTTATTCGGGCCGGCATCCCTTCTGCCCGCTCCACCCAATGCTCTTCGTACGAAGAAGCACTTTATAGCCTGAAGTCATTTCAATTCCCGGTGGTGATCAAGGCGGACGGACTCGCTGCGGGCAAAGGCGTGGTCATCGCGGGTTCGCTTTCCGAAGCTCAGGACGCTATGGAGAGACTCGGACCGCTGCTGGTTATTGAGGAGTTCCTGGAGGGCGAAGAGGTCAGCTTCATTGGCATCAGCAACGGAGCCGAGGTTTTTCCGCTTGAGGCGAGCCAGGACCACAAGCGAATCGGCGACGGCGACACCGGACCCAATACCGGCGGCATGGGCGCTTATTGCGACGGCAGGATTCTGACGCCGAAGCAAACCGGCGAAATCATGGACACGGTAATGAATCCCGCCATTCGTCAAATGCAGCGGGAGGGGTCGCCCTTTACAGGGTTTCTCTACGCCGGCCTCATGATGACGGCCACGGGCCCCAAGGTCCTCGAGTTCAATGTTCGTCTAGGTGATCCGGAGACGCAAGTTCTGATGCACCGCTTGCAAGCCGGCTTGCTCGATCTTCTTTGTTTTGCGGCCCGTATCACCGATAAATCCGCACATGCCTTGCGCACCGTCGTTTCGCCCGACCCGTCGGTCTGTGTTGTTCTCGCATCGCATGGTTATCCCGACAAACCGCGCACGGGCGACCGCATCACCGGCATTCCGGCGGCTGAGTCCTTGCTGGCCACTGTCTTCCATGCCGGAACGAAGTTGTCGGGGGGGGAACTGGTGACTTCCGGGGGCCGCGTGCTCGCTGTGACCGCTTCCGGCTCCGATCTAAAGGCCGCCATCCAGGGCGCCTACGGCGCAGCCGGCTTGATCCATTTCGATGGCATGCAGTATCGCCACGACATCGCGCAAAAGGGCCTGCGGCGCTGGTAGATCCAATGGCTCAGGATTCGCTACAGTAAGTTCATAAGCGTTCGCGCAGACCGGGGACGTAGCTCAGTTGGATAGAGCGGCCGCCTCCTAAGCGGCAGGTCGGCAGTTCGAATCTGCCCGTTCCCACCAAATTGACGCTCCTTACCAGCGTGCGGATCTTGAAACCCACCCTTCAGATGCAGTATAAGCTCCCATGGCAACGGTTCTACGCCTCCTCTCCAGTTCTTTTCGCGCGTCGTTGCCGGGGATCGCTGGCTTGGCGTGCAGCCAGTTTTCCGATCTGCGCCCTCGTAGCGTTGTCGCTTCCCTCTTGCGCCAAAGCAAGCCAAGCCTGGAGTGAGATGGATACGAGAACCGAAACCAGGCCGACTACGGGCCACTCAAACTCGTGAAACTATCAGGAAAGGCGATCGATGGAGAGGGCGTTCCGGTCCCCGGTGTCTGCGTGGGCCTGTTCACCGAGGGCGATCATCGGCTTATCATCGCGAACGCGACGGGCCCCGACGGGGACTTTAAGCTCGGGGAGGTTCCCAAGGGCAGATATCGCCTTGTGGCAAAATGCGAAGCCTTTGGCGCGGCCAATGCGCGAGTTCGCATCGGGCGAGGCGCGACGAGCGTAATCCTGAAAATGCGGCCAGCCGGCATCGACACAACGAGCTTCATCGAACTCAAGTAGGCGCAAGATGGCCGCTCTGCTGCCTCACTTTCTTACTTGACGGGCAAGCGGACCGGTCGAGAAAGTGGCTTGATCTTCTTGCCGACTGGTCCTCCGGACCCCACACTCTATGGCACGCGCAATTCTTGCGGGATTTGCTGGCGCTGAACCTTAATCTTGCCTTCATTCTTGCGGGCCGCTGCAAGGTCATACGCCAGTTGCATCCGCAACCACGTCTCTTCTGTGCTGCCGAAAGCCTTCGTTAGCCGGATCGCCATTTCCGGGCTGATACCAGACTTGCCGTTGACCACGTTGTTAAGCGCCTGACGTGTGACGCCTAGAACCTTCGCGCCTGCCGTCACCGATAGGCCCAACGGCTCAAGACAATCCTGCCGGACGATGCGACCGGGATGCACAGGGTTTTTCATTGGCATGGCTAGTTCTGCCCTTTCTAGTGGTAGTCGATGAGTTCTACGTCAAAAGCGTCAGTCTCGTCAAAACGGAATACAATGCGCCAATTGGCGCGTACCGTCACCGACCAGAAGCCCTTTAGGTCGCCTTTAAGCGGGTGAAGGCGATACCGCGGAACGTTCAATGCTTGCGGAGTAGTCGCGGAATCGAGAATCGTCAGGATTCGCTCAACCGTCTCCAGCAAGTCGGCGCGTATCCCACTGCGGTCGCCATGCTCGTAAAGCCTTTTCAAACCTCGGTGCCTAAAGCTCCTAATCATCAGGCTACCACGCAAAGTGACTAGTGCCAGTTGTCACCGGAATTCTCCTTTAAAATAAGGTGCGCCACGCGGGATGAGACTCTCAACAACCCACTGTTTAACTGCAGTTTCCAACGATGTGCCTCGCTCCCGGCACCGGCATCCTCGTTCCGCACACCTCGCGTTCCTGGTAGCCTGGATACGTAGACGAGCGACGTCCCCGCTCTCTACCAGTTGAGGTTTCCGGCCAAGCGGGACCACGTAAGCTGATTTGCCCGGAACACCGATTGTTCTCTGCGTGAGAAGCGTCTAAGCTGTGGAAAGGCGCTTGGCGCGTCCGGCTCGCCTCGCGACGCCAATTCAAATGACCACCGCCCCCAGGCCGAAGCCTACTGTTCCCCGAAAAACCCGCTCTATGTCTGCTGCCAGTTCCGAATCCTTCGCCGCGCCCGCTCCGGCTCCGCCGAGCCTGGACTCGCCAGAGCTCTACATCAACCGGGAACTCAGTCTCATCGCGTTCCAGCGCAGGGTCCTCGAGGAAGCCGCCGACGCCGCTAATCCGCTGATCGAACGCGTGAAGTTTCTCTCCATCGTCAGCTCGAACATGGATGAGTTCTTCATGGTGCGGGTCGCCGGTCTCTGGCAGCAGATTGAAAACCGCAATCACGAAATCAGTAAGGACGGCAAGGGCCCCAGCGAAGTTCTGGAGCACATCCGGCAAGAAGTGAATGAGCTGTTTGAGAGCATGTATTCGCTATATCGCGACGAGCTGCTGCCGGGACTGGCCAAGCACGGGATTCGCATCCTTGATCTGGTCGAGTTGAACCCGGCGCAAAAGGCGTTCCTGGACGATTACTTCCGCCGCGTCGTTTACCCGGTCCTAACTCCACTGGCGGTAGATCCTGGCCGGCCATTCCCTCATATCTCAAACCTGAGTCTCAACATCGCGGCCGTGGTTTCCAACGGCGACGCCATCGAGCGCTTCGCCCGTGTAAAGGTGCCCGATTCCCTGCCGCAACTCATCCCGGTTCCCTCGGATACTGGCGAAGTCGCCTTCGTTTGGCTCGAACAAGTCATTATCGACAATCTCAGCCTGCTGTTTCCGGAGATGCAGATCCTGGACGCGGCGCTTTTCCATGTCACCCGCGACGCCGAACTGGCCATTCAGGAACTGGAAACCGACGATCTCCTCGAAAGCATCCAGGAAGCCGTCTGGCGGCGCCGATTTCGCGACGTGGTTCGCTTGCAGATCGATCGAGGAATGGCCCCGCGCCTGCTTGAATTGCTGACGACGAATCTCGAACTCGGCCAGGAAGACATATACCGCATCGATGGCCCGATCGACTTTAGCCGCCTGCGCGGCGTAATGAGTCTCGATCGCCCATCGCTGAAGGACAAACCATTTGTTCCGTCGTTTCCCGCTGGTTTCACGTTTGCAGGCCGTTCTGAGATGTTTTCGATGATCCAGCAAGGCGACGTCCTGCTGCATCATCCCTTTGAATCGTTCCAGCCCGTCGTCGATTTCCTCCGCGTTGCCGCTCGCGATCCCGACGTTCTCGCCATCAAAATGACGCTGTATCGCGTTGGCCCGAATTCTCCCGTTGTTGAGGCGCTGCTCGAAGCTATCCAGAACGGCAAGCAGGTCGCGGCGGTCGTTGAGCTCAAGGCGCGCTTTGACGAAGAGAGCAACATTGAATGGGCACAAAAGCTGGAACACGAGGGTGTTCACGTCGTCTATGGACTGTTGGGGCTGAAGGTCCATTCGAAGATCGCGTTGGTTGTTCGCCGCGAGGGGGACCAAATCCGCCGCTACGTTCACGTGGGCTCGGGCAACTACAACCCCACCACCGGCCGGCTCTACACCGACCTGGGCATGTTTACCGCGAACGAACAGATCGGCGAGGATGCCACCGATCTGTTCAATCACCTCACCGGTTATTCCAACAAGAAGTCGTACCGCAAGCTGCTGGTGGCGCCGCATAGTCTTCGCGAAGGGCTCGAGCGGCTGATACGGGGCGAAATGGCGCGTCACAAGGAAGCGGGCGACGGGTACATGATTCTCAAGATGAACGCCCTTGAGGATCCCGGCATGATCGAGTTGCTGTACGAAGCCTCGCAAGCCGGCGTCAAGATCGACCTCATCGTCCGTGGTGTCTGCGGGCTTCGGCCGGGCATCCCAGGCGTCAGTGAAACCATCCAGGTCAAGAGCATCATTGGCCGGTTCCTGGAACATAGCCGCATCTACTACTTCCGCAACGGCGGCGACGAACTGCTCTATGTCGGCAGCGCGGATATGATGCCTCGTAATCTAAACCGCCGCGTCGAGATTCTATTTCCAGTCGAAACACCAAAGCTGATCCGTCGGCTGCGCGACGAGATTCTGGAGCACTATCTCTCCGATGAGGCCGGGGCCCGCATCATGCAAAGTGACGGCACCTTCATTCGCGTTCCTAAGCAAACAGGAAAGCACCAGCCCGATAGCCAGGCCTGGTTCCTCAAACACCACAGCGCGTAAGAAGCGGCGCGTCACCAGATACTCGTGGCACAGCCGTTCAGGCTGTGAAGTCGCTTTTGGATTCCGCATGTGTCAGCAAAAGCTTCCGAGGCGCACTCGTCAGCAAGCGCTAGCTAGCCAGAGATTCTCCGCCTCGTCTCTACGCCGCGGGGTGAAACAGGTGGATCAAAAAGAATGCGACGGCCGAAACTAGAGCCGAGGCCGGGATCGTGAATATCCAGGCAGTGACGATGTCGGATGCAACGTTCCAACGAACCGCCCGGACGCGCTGTATGGAGCCCACGCCCGCGATCGCGCCCGTCACAACGTGGGTTGTAGAAACGGGTAGACCAAGCCAGGTCGCGATGAGAATCGAGAGTGCCGCCCCACCTTCGGCGCAAAACCCGCTGCGCGGTTTCAAGCGTGTCAGCCGAGTTCCCATGGTGTGAACAACCCGCCATCCGCCACTGAGAGTGCCGAGTCCCATCGCGGCGGCGCACGCCAGTATCACCCAGTTCGGAACGTGAAAACTCTTTTCAATACCGGCCGCGAATAGGACGGCGGTGATGATTCCCATCGATTTCTGCGCGTCGTTTGTCCCATGCGCGCAACTCAGCAGGGACGCCGACAGTATCTGCAAATGCCGGAACCAACGGTCCATGCGCGCGGGGGAGAAACTGCGGAAAACCCAATACACAATCATCATCAGCGTATAGCCAAATACCAGTCCCATTACCGGCGCGATCACGATAAAAGCAAGTGTCGTTGGCCATTTGCCAAGCACCAGACCGTCCAGCCCCGCCTTCGCAACCGCCGCGCCGGCGTACCCTCCTATGAGCGCGTGCGATGAGCTGACCGGCATTTTCCAATACCAGGTCAGGAGATTCCAGACGATGGCGCCCGTCAGGCCCGCAAGGATCACATAGGGGGTCACGATCCGGACATTCACGAAGCCAAGTCCGATCGTCGCCGCCACTCCCGTCCCCAAAAAATACGCGGCTATGAAGTTGAATCCTGCGGCCAGTGCTACAGCCTTGGTCGGCGTGAGCACCCTGGTTGCTACGACCGTTGCGAGCGAGTTCGCGGCATCATGAAATCCATTTACGAAATCGAAGCAGAGTGCAACGAAAACAATAAAGCCGATCAGTGCGAATGAAGGCATCGGGCTACAGGTTTTTTACCGCGATATTCTGGAGCACGTCGGCGGCGTCCTCGCAACAATCGGTCGCGCTTTCCAGAAGCTCATAGAGGTCCTTCAGCTTGATCAAATTGATCGCGTCGGTATCCGAACTGAACAGCTTCGCCAGCATGGTTCGCTCAATCGCATCCACCTGATCTTCAAGCCGGTTGATTTCGATGCAGTCGTCCAGAACCGATTTTTTCTCGTGCAGCGCGTGTAAGGCCCTGTCCAATACGCGGCATGATTCAGCGATCATCTCCCCCATTTCAACGGCTGCAGGCGGGATCGGGTCGATTTTGTACGCGACAATGCGGAATGTCGCGTCCTCGATAGTATCCAGAATGTTGTCCAGTGCTGACGCGAGTGCCTGAATGTCTTCCGGGTCGAACGGAGTAATGAAGGTCGCTCGCAGACGATCGAAGAGGCGGTGCGTTACCTCGTCACCGGCGCGTTCCAAAGCTTCCATCCGCTTTGCTATCTGGCACACGCCTTCGTAGCCACCGCGCAGCCCAGCCAGTAGCAGATGCGACGCCTGGCAAATAATCTCCGATTGCTGGAGAAAGTATTCGAAGAATTTCTCATCCTTCGGCAAGAAGTTCAAAAAGTGCCTCCCCAATACCGGCGCGTAAACTCACGCGCTAAGCGCCAAGTAAGAGCTTATAAGACCCGGATTATTTTTATCGCTTTTGGTCTGAAATCGAGGCCGTGTGGACAAGGGCGGCAATCGCGAAACGTGTCACCTGATCCGCATCAAGCGGAGTCAGTCTCCGCTTGTATCCAATCTTGAGCAGTGTCTGGCTTACTCTGCGTTACTCGTACCGCAGCGCGGTGATCGGATCCACTCGCGTGGCACGGTGCGCGGGTATCCAGCCAGCCAGGCTCGAGACGGCTGCCAGCAACACGACGCAGACACTAATCGTCACAGGATCCAGCGCTTGCAATCCATAGAGCTGGCTTTGTATATACCGCCCCAGGCCCAGCGCAATGGGAATTGCGACCACAATGCCAATGGCGGAGAGCAGCAGCACTTCGCGCATCACGCTCCACAGTACATCCTTCGAGGGTGCGCCCAGCGCAATCCGGATGCCGATCTCTTTAGTCCGGCGCGCCACCGTATAAGACATCACCCCGTACAATCCCACTGCCGCCAGCAGCGTCGCCAGGAGGCCGAACGCGGCAGACAGGAACGAAATCATGCGATCGATGTAGTGCGTCTCGTTCGCCTGCTGATGCAGCGTTTTCACGTTGAACACCGGCAAGGTGGCAGCCGCACGGTTCACCACCTGGTGCATCATCGAGCCGGCCGTCGCGGCATCCCCGGTTGTTCGAATGAAGAATGTCACGCCGCCAGGTTCTTTGTCCTGCAATGCCGGTGTGAAAAGGTATCGCGTCCGCTTCTCTTTTAGGTCGGTCAGCTTGGCATCTTTCACCACACCCACAATCTCCATGTCGAGCCCGTTCTTTCCACCGGCGAAGCCAATATGCCGGCCCATCGGATTTCGGCCTTTGAAGTAGAAGTTCACAAAGCTCTCATTCACGATTGCCACTTTGGGAGCTCCCAGGACATCGCGGTCGGAAAAGTCCCGCCCGCTTATCAGGGGAATGCCAAGCGCCGTAAAGAAGCCCGGTAGCGTCGCATTCGTCTGCGGATTCAGGTTCTCGCCCTCCTTCGCGGCAAACCCTTCAGCGTTGGTGGTGCTCATGCTCTGATCGCCGGAGAGGATGGAGCCCTCCGCCGCCGACACGGCTGTCACGCCGGGTAGCTTAGCCAGACCCGCAGCCACCTCGCGGTATAGCGAATAGATTCGAGTCGATGAGTATCCCGAAAGGGTGGGATCAACTGAGAACGTCAGCATACGTTCGGTCTGCACGCCCGGGTTCAGACTCATCAGATTGTAGAGACTCCGCGCGAACAATCCGGCGCCGATCAAAAGCAACAGCGACAGCGTGATTTGCGCCGTCACCAGAACCTTCCTTAGCCGCAGCTGGCCTCCCGTTGCCGAGACGTTGCCCGCTTCGCTTTTCAGAGTTGTGAACGTGTCGGAGTGTGTGGCTTGAAAGGCAGGCAGCATGCCAAAGACAATCGCCGTCGCCACGCTTAGGCCGGCAGTGAAGAGGACCACACGCAGATCCGGGCCGGAGGTGAACAATTGGTTCGTATCCTGAAACGGCAACGCGTGCAGCAGCAGCGCTCTGGTCCACGAAGAGACCAATAGCCCCAAGAGACCGCCCGCAAGTGAGAGCAGTAAACTCTCCAACAGGACGAGTCGAACGATGGCGGCCTGACTCGCTCCCAGCGACAGCCGGATCGAGATCTCCCCTCTGCCGCGCCACAGCCCGTGCCACCAGCAGGTTGGCAACGTTCCCGCAGGCGATCAGCAGCAGCGTTCCCACCATACACATCAGAACAATCAGCGGTGTCGAGAATTGTTCCCGCAAACCCGACATCCCGCTGGCCGAAGGCATCAGCTTCAGCGTGTTCTTCGGATAGCGCTCGCGGAACCGCTTTGACGCGTCCGGCATTTCCTTAAGCTCTTGCGACAGCTCTTGGTGATAGAGCACTGTCATCGCCGCCAAAGCCTGTTGAGAGGAGACGCCCGGCCGCAGCCGCCCGAAGATGTTCAGCCAGACACTTCGTTTGTTGTCCAGGTCGTCCCACAACGGTGTCACCTGGCGCTTCATCATCATCGGGATGAACAGCTCCGAGTTCACGCCGACCTCGAACCCCTTGAACCCTTGCTGCGCCACGCCGACCACTGTCATCGGATGGCCGTTTACCAGGACCGCCTGATTCAGGATGTTGGCATCGCCGCCGAACCGGTTCATCCACAGGCCGTAACTCAGCACCACGTAAGGCGATCCGTCCTTAATTAGGTCGTCCTTTGGTTCCAACAGCCGGCCCATCGCGGGACCGACCCCCAGCACTTGAAAGTAGTTACCCGACACCAGTTCTGCCCGCGCCCGGTTAGGGACCCCGTTGTCCTTCTGTACGTCCACTGTGGTCACGAAGCGGCTAGCCACGCCGCTCAACACATCGGGGTTCTTATCGCGGAACGCCTGGTACATCGGGTACGAGAAGGCGTGGTCATTCATCATCCGCCCTTGGAAGGTACCGTCCCAATCCATCCAGACCAGCTGTTTGGGATCCTTTACAGCAAGGACCGCAAGAGCACCTGGTCCATCAGGCTAAAGATGGCGCTGTTCGCACCAATACCCAACGCCAGTGAAAGCAATGCCACCAACACAAACAGCGGGCTCTGCGCGAGGCTGCGCAAGATGAATTTCAGGTCAGATCGCAAGGTACTCATAGGAGTTAGGGCTCCACGAGGAGCCTTCTTCTCCATGCACGCCGACGCGCCTTCTTTTTATCCCTTCATATCAGTAACTTACGAATGGTGTCCGTCCCCATTCAGAGCCGTCGTCGGAATCGGGTGTTCGAATTCGAACGGTGCTGGCCATCCAACACGGCGACGCCGCTGGTACGGCGGCCCGAGGGGAGCGTTGGTGGATACGGGAAGAATAAGTTGGTCGCAGAGAAAGGATTTCGCCCGGCAGACCAACCATGACCGACCTACCGTCTTACGAGGCAACTCGTTCCTGCCCCAGAGCGGCCCGACAGGTACTACACAAAAACAGTCTCGCCTTTTTCGGGAGGACCACGGTCCTAGCGATGAGAGCGGTCATGGTCACGGGATCAGTAATCATCGAGCCGTGTTGTTGACAGAGGGCTGCCGAACAATGATGGCAAACACCGATGGCCTCCTGGCGCGTGCCAGCACGAGAACATTCGTAGCAGAGCATAGTTTGGCCTTCTTTCATCCCCATTAATGCGACGGGGCGGCGGCAACTGCGGGGAACCAGTGCCGCGTGCGATTGCACGCCGCACAAACCGAGAGCATCACCGGCACTTCCACTAGGACGCCCACAACCGTTGCCAGCGCTGCGCCTGATTCCGGGCCGAACAGCGCAATTGCGGTCGCGACGGCGAGTTCAAAGAAATTCGATGCCCCAATGAGTGCCCCCGGAGCTGCGACGGAATGCTCCACCTTGAGCCATTTCATTAACCCGTAAGCGAGGCCTGCATTGAGGTAAACCTGCAAGGTTATAGGGACTGCGATCAACACCACGTGGAAAAAGCGTCCGGTGATGTTGTCCGCCTGAAACGCAAAAATCAGGACGAGTGTACCGAGCAGCGCGGCGATTGTGACCGGCGCGAATTTCGGCAGGAGCGTCCCCTCGAACCACGCCCGGCCATGCTTACGCACCAGCAGGGAGCGCAGAAGCACTCCGACCACCAACGGCACGACGATAAAAACGACGACGGAGATGAGCAGCACGTTAAAAGGAACCGTGAGCGACGAGGCCCCATGCACGAGGAATTGCACGATCGGTACGAACAGCACCAGCATAATGAGGTCATTCACCGACACCTGCACGAGTGTATAGGCGGCGTCCCCTTCAACGAGATGGCTCCAGACGAACACCATTGCCGTACAGGGTGCAGCCGCCAGAATGATACAGCCCGCAATGTACTGGTCGGCTTCGGCCGGAGTGATGAAGGCAGCGAAGACGAAGCGGAAGAATACCCAGGCTAGGAGAGCCATCGAGAAGGGTTTCACCACCCAGTTGATGAACAGTGTAACGAGCAGCCCAGCAGGACGCCGCCCAACGTTTTTCACCGAAGAGAAATCGACTTTCATCATCATCGGGGTAATCATGAGCCAGATGAGAACCGCGATTGGAGCGTTGATCTGGCTTCCTTTACCTACCTCGATAGCGCGCAGGCCCGCGACCGCATTGGGCAGGAGCTTTCCCAAAGCTATGCCTGCGGCCATGCAAAGCGCCACCCATAGCGACAGATACCGTTCGAACGTGCCGAGTCTGCCGCTTGATTGGACTGGCTTTATTACTGTTGCTTCAGTCACGTTTTTGCCTTTCCCCGATAAAGACCGCTTGAAACGCAGTCTGCTGTCCCAACGTGCCCCGACAGTTCCAACAAGCGAGCAACGCCGGCCGGCTCTTCTCTCAGCAGCGGAACGACCGCGTAGCGTCGAGCATGGTGTTTGGCCACGGCTTCGATCTCGCGCAGTTCGTTGTGCGCCCGTTGGCGTAGCAGACGTGAGACAGGCTGGGCGGCAGCAACGCTGTTATTGATAATCCATGCCCACGGCTCGATACCTGCACGGCGGAGGTCCGCCTGCAAGCTGGCCGCCTCCAGCACCGGCGTGGTTTCTGCCAAGGTCACGAGCAGTATCTTGGTCTGCTTCTCGTCCCGGAGCCGCGCCATCGGCGTGACGACGTGCGAAGTCTTGTCGGCTACTTGACGCGTGATTTCGCGGTGATACGCGCCCGTCGCATCGAGGAGCAGCAGGGTATGGCCCGTAGGCGCGGTGTCCATCACAACGAACTTCCGGTCTGCCTCGCGAATAATCCGCGAGAAAGCCTCGAACACGGCAACTTCCTCCGTGCAGGGTGAACGCAGATCTTCTTCCAGGAGTTTGCGGCCCTCGGCGTCAAGCTTCGCACCTTTCGTCTCCAGCACATGCTGTCTGTATTGCTCTGTTTCGACCTGCGGGTCGATCCGGCTCACGATGAGGTTGTCCAGGGAGCCTTGCAGTGTTTCGGAAAGATGAGCAGCCGGATCTGTCGTCGTGAGATGCACCGGAAGGCCACGACGAGCCAACTCCACGGCCACAGCCGCGGCAAGAGTCGTTTTCCCGACGCCGCCTTTTCCCATCAACATCACCAGGCCATGCTTATCGGCAGCGATGACATCGACCAACGCTGAGAGACTATGTGTTTCGAAGTCGACCTGCCGGTCTTGGCTGATGACTTCCCGAGAAATGGTTTCGGTGAGCAGCTGCCGCACAGCGTCCAGACCGACCAGATTAAAAGGCTTGAGGGCTACTTGATCGTAAGGTAGCGCCTCGAGCACGTCGGGAAGAGCAGACAGGGCAGCTTGCTCACGATCACAGATCGCCGCCGCCAACGGATCATGAGCCGCTTCACTTCGGGGAAGGACACCGTTGATGACGAGATACTGCTGCGACAGCCCGATTTTCGCCAGTTCTTCCTGCGTGCGGGCAACTTCGCGCAGCGTGGATATCTGGGCGCGGGCAACCAGAATCAAGCGTGTGCGCTGGGGATCAGCCAAGGCGTCAACCGCGTCTTTGTATTTGGCTCGCTGCTTTTCAAGACCCGCAAGGGGACCAAGGCACGAGGCGTCACCCTCGCCCTGCTCCAGAAATCCACTCCAGGCACCCGGCAGTTGCAGTAGCCGGATCGTGTGGCCGGTGGGCGCGGTGTCAAAGATGATGTGTTCGAAGTCGGCGGTCAGTGCCGAGTCGGTCAACAGCGCAGTGAACTCGTCGAACGCTGCAATCTCAGTGGTGCAGGCGCCTGAAAGTTGCTCTTCGATGCTCCTGACTACGGTCTCCGGCAGGACGCCACGTACCGGACCGACGATGCGGTCACGGTATGCCTGCGCCGCCGCCTGCGGGTCGATCTCCATTGCAGAAAGTCGAACAACGCCCGGAATAGCAATGATGCGATTGCCAATGCTGACACCGAATACTTGGCCCAGGTTGGACGCTGGATCAGTGCTGACTAGCAACACGCGCTGCCCGGCCTCGGCCAGCTGAATGGCTGTTGCGCAGGCGATCGAAGTCTTGCCGACGCCGCCCTTGCCGGTGAAGAAGAGGAAGCGCGGCGGCTGTTCCAGAAATTTCATCATTGGTATTTCACGGTTCAGCAGCACTTGCTGCCAGAGCAGCAGCTGCCGGAAGCCTTTGTCTCGGTTGCAATCGGTAGAATGCCCGCCCAACGTGCCAGCTCCGCGCGGTTGGGATAACGTCCCGCCAGAGCGACTTCTCCGTCAACCAGAACCAGCGGCAACGCTTCCTGGCCCGAGCGTTCCAGAAAGCCCTTCACGATGGCGTTGTCAGCGAAGGCCATCGGTTGCTGGGCGAGGTTGAAACGCTCTATCTGCGCCCCGTTCTGTTTGGCCCATGCTGCATCAGCCGAGAAGCCGATCAAAGTCGAATCGACATCGACTCCGCAAACGCCTGTGCTGCAGCACAGCGCCGGGTCAAATACCTTAATAGTTTTCATTTTTCAAACTCCTTCGATATTTCATGTCAAAAACACGCTCTCTCAGAGCCCTCTCACTTGCAACAGAGGATTTTCTGTGGCTCGATAGCCTTGTTTCGCGTGCAGCATTCCGCGTAGAGGAACCCAAGCAGATCCTGCAAGGCTTCCGTGTTGGCCGAGTACCAGAGGAACGTCCCCTCGCGCCTGACGCGCACCAAATCCTCGTTCTTCAGCTTGTCGAGGTGATGTGAAAGCGTGCTGGAGGGTATCTGTAATTCGCTCCCGATTTCGCTCACAATCAGCCCTTCGGGATGGGCGTTCAGCAGAAGGCGCATGATCTTCAAACGCGGCTCTGTTCCCATTGCCGAGAACATGTCAGCGTATCGGGCCATCAGTTCAGAATCGTCTCGTTTGCGCATCGCGTGCTTTTATCTCTATATTTCCACTATAATCGAAATATAGCCCGTGTCAATACTCCGGGGCCAGGAGTCGCCGCCGCAGCTAGCTTGGGTTTAGAACTCAGGTTTGACAGATGCGAACTCACTGTGCGATCGTTATTCGACGATACATTATGGACAGCGAAGCCAAACCCGGCGACTTGTGCTGCACCCCGGAGCCTCCTCAACCGGAGTTGACCATGCTGGCGCTCGAAGGCACCGAAGCGGACGACCAGCTAGCGAAGCTGGCCAAGGCGATTGGTCACCCGGCGAGGGTCCGCATTCTGCGGATACTCTCACGGAAAGAAGCACGGGTTTGCAGTCAGATAGTGGATGAAATGCCGCTGGCGCAATCCACCGTGTCCGAGCATTTGCGCATCCTAAAAGACGCTGGATTGGTACGCAGCTCACAGGACGGCCCACGCGTTGGTTATTGCATCAACTTCGACGGTCTGCGCCGGCTTAAAGCACTCGTGGCAATTATCTGAGGCTGGCGCTGTGTAAAGGGAAACTTGATCCGTTCAAATCCATCGCCCATCGTCGATATCCGAACGAAGAAAGAAGCGCGGGCAACGATTGGGGCGGCGATCCAGTCAAGACGAATCCGCTGGAAGGAGGAAGGAGAAAGAGTATGACGCTGCGACACCTCAACGTACTGTTCCTATGTACCGGGAACTCGGCCCGCTCCATCATGGCCGAGGCCATTATGAACAAGAAGGGGTTTCCGCACTTCTCAGGCTACAGCGCCGGCAGTCACCCCTCTGGCCATGTCAATCCTCATGCACTCAAACAGCTTGTGACCGCGGGCTTTCCCGTTGAGGGACTGAGAAGCAAGAGCTGGGATGAGTTCGGAAAGCCAGACGCACCTGAAATCCACTTTGTTTTTACAGTGTGCGATCGTGCCGTTGACGAGCCGTGCCCTGTCTGGCCTGGCAAACCAATGAACGCACGGTGGAGCGTACGAGACCCGGCAGGGGTTACGGGCACCGATGAGCAGATTCAAAGTGCGTACGTCGAGGCTTTCACAATTCTCGATCGAAGGATCACCCTGTTTCTTTCTTTGCCGCTGGCAACACTTGAAAAGGATGTTGTACAGCGGAAAATCGATCAGATTGGCCGCAGCTAAGCGATCCGAGCCAGCTACTTGGACTCCGATGGAACGTCAAACTTCGGTATTAAAGAGAACACTCAACGTACTGGCTTGGGTTTTAATTGGCTTGCTGCTGGTCGCGACAGTGTGGGCTTTGCTGTGGGCTCGAAAACAGCCGGCTGTACATTCGATCTGGGGAGATCCATCCGATCAGCCGTTAAACCTGCTTTGGGAAGACACCTGTACCGGATAGCTCACCTGATTGGTTTTCGCGTTTCTCAAGGACAACAATGACTCGAATCGGAATTAATGGATTTGGACGTATGGGGCGGCTCGCCTTCCGGGCGGCTTGGGATCTCCCCGACGTGTCGATCGTTCACGTGAACGAAGTCAAAGGAGGGGCGGCGACAGCGGCTCACCTTCTCGAATTCGAT
>JBAUOG010000647.1:0-1607 GCA_049579625.1 Bryobacteraceae bacterium | reverse complement strand
CTGCCTCTACAACATCTGGTGTATCAGGGTCACGAAGCAGGCATTGATATGCCTGTGGGAAAGTTACGATACGTTGTTCTATGGAAGATACCTTACTGAGAAATGCCGATGTACCGCTGCGTCGTGCTATAGTATCACGCCCACCAAGCAACACCATGATTCGAAGTTCCCATTACCCTTGATATAGCTTATCCTCTTAACCTATACTATTTTTAACACATCCTTTAAAGCATTTCCCAAAGTATTTGATCTGATGCATGGAGTAAGCGTCATAGACCTCCGTGAAAGGATACACGCTCATGGCTGGTGAAGAACTTATCCAAAGACTTATTCTTCGCTACAATAGCTTATCCAAAGGAAATCTCAAGTATTCTGTCCGACTCATCGAACTGATCACCGTAGTACCAACTACTCTCACAATTTGGCGGACTTATGGTCTGGGAAGTACCCTACGCTACCTGGCCGGTCTCATCACGGCATTGATAGTACAACGTGTGTTTCTCTCCGCGATGATTCGAAAAATCGGACCAGAACAATCATCGTTGGCCGATACGCTGACCTTGAGTCGAGCTGCAACCGGGGCAGTTCTCGCCGGGCTAGTGGCTTCTGGAATCAGAGATCGTAACGGCACCGCCGGCTGGATTGGTTGGTTGATGCCTCTGTTTGGAGTAACTGATTGGCTCGATGGTCCACTGGCTCGGCGGGCTGGTCCAACTTACCTGAGGGGTGTGCTCGATATAGAGGCGGATTCGTGGCTTACACTCTGGTCCGCCGCCGGAGCAGTAGCCTGGGGGAATATGCCACGTTGGTGTCTACTCCCTCCAATCATACACTATTTGGAACCCACGCGAGCTTTGATGCAAGGCAAACTTCCTCAAGGTAGAGGTCCATGGTGGTATCGCTTTGCAGGCGCGAGCCAGATGGGGCTTCTCATTGTTGCCCTGGCACCTTTCGATTGGCGACAGCGTAAGCAGATTCTCTACGCTGCATCATTGCCCGTAAGCATAGGACAATGTGCAGCGATTTTTGTTCGCCTTGCCATGAAACTTAAGAATGACCAGCGCCGATAAACACTATTTCTTCTCGTCAGTTCTCAGTTGCAAATGAAGTTTTCGCAACTGTTTTTCATCCGCGGGTGAAGGTGCGTTCATTATCAAATCCTGGGCGCTCTGCGTCTTATTTGTTGCTACTAGGTTTGTCGAGTGCCCAATTGAATATTACAGCTACCGATATGCGTTGTGTCATTATTATTTTCATATAAATAGCTTACATCGAACAAACCTGGTTTTACCAGATTTTTTTTGGCATCAGTAAAATTATCGGCTCCAAATTCACGAGCAAGTGTTGCACTATAGTAAACCTTAACGAAAGCCGGAAACTGGCTTGCAGAGCCAGGAATAATCACAGCTTTCTGATAGACCGCATCAGCAGGAAAAATTTTTGAACACAATAATTCTGCCGTAGAAACTGTCCATTTAGAGCATGACGCGTAGAGAATAGATGTTATTGGACCTGTAGATGATACCACCGACAACGGTGAAAGAATCAATTGATCTGTATTGCTATTTCCACATCGGGCAAGATGAATCTGACCCGGACTGCTATGA
>JBAUOG010000646.1:0-5071 GCA_049579625.1 Bryobacteraceae bacterium | reverse complement strand
GTGTGGCGCCAGCCAAAGTATCCCTCCCTCACGGTCGGGGTTCTGTGCTGTCGAGGTCAGTGCAGCGATCATTTTCATTAGTTCCGATGGGCCATGGTCCATCAGAGCTTGCTCACGCGCGCGGTTCAGTGCTGGAGCTTGGCGGCTCCGTTTTTCAACCACGCGTTTGTTCCGGTATCCTGATCCCATGGAATATCGAATCCTCCGTTTGTTCTGCTGTCTGTGCGTCGCGCTCGCCTCCCAGGCCTCGACGTCTGTTTTTCAGGCCTCGTTCGAGAAATCCAACCCGAACTGGACTGCGGTCCGCGGCGTTGCAACACCGGATTCGACAGTCATGCACGGCACCAGCGAATCCCTGCGCCTGGAGCCGGCAGAGACGGGAGGCGGGCCAGTGGTTCGTTTCTCGCCTGTCTCGCTCACCATAGGCAAACGATATGAGTTAAGTGGCTGGGTACGAACAGCGGACCTTTCCGTCAAGGATCTCGATCGCAGTCCCATCGCCGTGGGGGCCGCGCTGACCATGGCCTCCATGCCGTGGGACGTTCACTCGGCCTCTATGGGCGGTACGCAGGAGTGGACCCGGCTTTCCCTGAAGTTCGTTGCGAGCCGGGCGCAGGATGCCATCGTCCTAACGGCCGGCAGTGACGGCGCTATGCACGGGAAAGCCTGGTTCGCCGGAGTGAGCCTCGACGAAGCATCTTCGGCTGACGAGTGGCCCGAGCGCCAGGCCGTTCAGACCTTTGGACCCGCTTATCGCTATCCGTCCGGCGGCTGGATCTATCTACATATCGAAGGCGCTCCTTATGAACGCGGTTATCAACACGGCCACCTGATGGCGCGGGAGATTCCCGAATACCTGGAGCGCTCAGCCGCCGACCTCGGCTCCAAGGAGCAGTGGGACCAATACCGCACCACCGCCAACGCGCTGTTCCTGCGCGGCTTCGATCGCGAAATCATGGAGGAGATGCGCGGTATTGCCGATGGCGCGTCCGATGCTGGGGCCAAGTGGCAGGACCGGCGCATCGATCTGATGGACATCGTGGTGGCGAACGTCACCGTGGAGTTGGGCGAGCTGCGGTGGGCCGTTTCCACCACCGCGACCGGGTTGGAAGGGCTTCACCTTGAGAAGCCAGCCTACGCGAAGCCCGACTCCGTGATGGATCACTGCAGCGCTTTCGCCGCTACCGGCCCCGCCACGCGCGACGGCAAGATGGTTATCGGCCATACCACCTGGTGGTCTCTCACGCTGGCGGAGCAGACCAACGTGATGCTGGATATTAAGCCCACCAACGGACACCGTATGCTGATCCAGAGCTATCCCGGCGGCATCGAGAGCGGCACCGACTGGTATCAGAATGATGCGGGCGTGGTCCTCACCGAAACGACCATTCGCCAAACGCCATTTAACATGCAGGGCACGCCGATTGCCTTCCGCGCCCGCATGGCCATCCAGTACGGCGGCAATATCGACGAAGTGGTGCAACAGCTGGGCACCCGCAACAACGGCCTCTACACCAACGAGTGGCTCATCGGCGACGCCAAGAACAACGAGATCGCGATGTACGAGCTGGGCACCAACAAATCGAAACTGTGGCGCAGCTCGAAGAATGAATGGTTCGGCGGAACGCCCGGCTTTTACTGGGGCGACAACAATGCCAAGGATCTCGAAGTGAATCTGGAAAACTACCCCGATCCGAAGGGGCCACCGGATTACATTCCGTACGTTCCCGGGCCGCGCGACCTGGCTTGGCAGAATCTCTTTGGCACCTATAAAGGCCAGATCGACGAGCAGTTCGCATTTCTCGCCTTCCGCACAGCCCCGCTTGTTAGCAACGGCGCTATGGACTCCAAGGTCGCGACGTCCGACATGGCGAACCGCATGATGGTTTGGGCGGAAATCGGAAAGCCGAATCAGATCGAGAGACTCGCCTCTCGCGGCGGCTACGCCAAGAACGACGGCTTGTACCCTTCGGGTTACGTGCTGCTCAGCGCCGAGCCGTCCGAAAGCTTGCGCACGGCCATTCAGCAGAATGAGAAGGCGCGCTTGGCTGCGAAGCCGGCTTCGGAAGCGAAGCCTGCCAAGGCTGGGTCCCTGAAAGACCGTCTATGGAAGGGTTGGGTGCTGCCTGCTTCCGATGCCGATACCTGGTTTGTGGCAGGCGCTGACGGCTATTACGCGGTGCTGGCCTCGGACGATATCGAGAAGGGGTTAAACGTACAGCGCGCCCATTATCGCCGCCTGAAACTCGAGCCCAAGAATGCGAGGACCAGCTTCCAACTTGAGGCGGCCAAGGGCGCGCTCTTCCTCGATTCCCTGCGGCGCAAGATGGGCGACGACGCGTTCCTGCAGTTAATGACTGACTACTATGCGACTAATACGACGAAGACTGTCACCGCACAATCGTTCCTAGACAAAGCCGGTGTTCGCTTCGAGTTCAGCGAGCCTGCGGATGGACCGGCGTATCTGACCAACGACGTGGGTCGCCGGCTTGCGTCCGTCGTCATCGTCTACGGCACAGTGCGGGAAGCGGGCGCGAACCGTTACGCCGCCGAGCAGATGCAGAAGCGCTTCCTTGACTGGTACCAGAGCGAGGCGCCCATCTACAAGGATTTTGAAGTGTCCGACGATCTGCTGCGGAATCATGATGTCGTGTTCGTTGGCCGCCCCGAGGCCAACTCGGCGCTGGCCGCCTGGGCCGATAAACTCGGCGTCACTTTCCAGGGCGCAAGCTTCAAGATTGACGGCCATGTGCACGCCTCGGAACGGGAAGCGCTGGTCTACGCCGCGAAAAACCCGCTTGATCCGTCCCACTTGATCATGAGCGTCGCAGGCAACGATGCACTCCGCACGGTGAAGGCCTCGCGGCTTGAGGCATCCGCCGAATACGTGGTTCTCGACGATGGTAATCCGGTCCGCAGCGGCTTCGTAGGGCAAGGCCCTGCCACAGCGGAGAGCAGGGCGGACCAGCGGTAAGGCCGGGTTTCCCAGGTAAGGGCGACATCCGAGGCTTAGAAGACTCGTTGCGACCATTTAGCGCGGCGTCTTCGGCGCGGGCATGGCTGCGGTGGTCGCCGGCTCGTCTTTTTTCTTCTCGACGAACAGCTTGCTCACATCCATGTCTTTCGGAAACGCCACATTAAAGAAGCCGATCATCATCTCGTCCCAGCTCTGGTCGCCCCATTTCACTTCTTTAGAAGGATCGGGATTGTACGGATTGTTGGCCGAGTTGTCGAAGTGCGCAACACACTTCAGCTTGGTGCCTTTCGGCGCCGTAATGTCTGTCACCGGATGGTAGTCCAACTGCCAGCTGAAGCTGTAGTTCGGCACGCTCAACAGTTCCTCGGCTTCACCGGTTGGGTACACCGCCGTGAATTTGAAATCCTTGCCGCGCAGGTGCATGTGCGGGAACAGGTCGACGATCTTGGCCTCGGCGCCGAATTCAAACTCGGACTCCACCTCGTAGTTCGCATGGCCCGGCGGAATCGCAAAGTCGTCATTCGTCGCAGCGAGCGTCAGTACCCGCTCCGTCACCGGAGCCTTGGCCAGCATCAGCCCAATCCTGCTCTTATCCGTAGCGGGCTTGCCGTTGGTGGTGTAGTGTACCTGGAAGATAATGTCAGAACCTGCCGGTATGAGTTTGGCTCGACCTTCCGGCAAAACCGCGGGCGGCGTACCGGGGGCAAAGCCGACCAGGAACTGCGCATCGCTCATGTCGCTTTCTTCCTTCGTCGGGACGTAGGGAACACCCGGTTTGATGCTGGCCAGCCACTTGGACCCCGGCTCGCGTACGAACGCAATGATATGGTGAACAACCGCGCGAGAGTCTGGCCGAACCTCCGCCATCTGTACCCAGGTGTCCTTCTCGAAGTGCCCCGGGATCAGAATATATTGGTAATCCACGGTGCCGGTCGCCGGAACCGTGAACGCTGCGGGCATCTCCAGAATCAGGTCTGGTTTGCCGATGTTCCAGCCCTCGACAAACTCTTTTGGTTTGGGAAGGTCCTTCGCATCGCCCTCCGGAGCGCCATTTTTCGCCCAAGCGACCAGCGTGTCGATATCGTGTTGCGAAAGCGAACGGTCATTGGAGAATTTCCCGTAGTGCGGATCGGCAAACCACGGCGGCATCTTCCGCAGCGTAACCGCTTCCTTAATGGCGGCTGCGAAGGGCCGGACTTCCTTATAGCTGGTCAAAGACATAGGCGCCGCTTCGCCTGCCCGGTGACAGCCCTCACAGTTGTTCTGAAGAATGGGCGCAACATCCCGGTTGTAGGTAGGGATGGTGCCGGTTGCTGCCAAGACCGGTAACACGCATAGCAAAGCCAGGGCGTAACGCGCACTCAGGAATGCTCGAGAGAGAATTGGCATGGACAATTGTAGGCAATTCGGCGGCCAAACTGCAATCCGGCTCACACTCACCTTCCGCGCAAGCAACCGCATGTTGGCGTTCCCGAGAGTCTGAAGCCGGTTTTGCCGGTCCCCACATGCCGGGCGGTCAGTCGGTCAACACATGCAGACCAACGATCGCCAGGATGCCGCACGCCGTAACCGTGGCTCCGGCAACCAGCAGCGTCGCTAAATGCGCGCGGATCAACGCGAGCGCTTGCCGGGCGGCCCGCCGCAACTCGACCTAACGGCTCCGCCTGTGCGGTGAACTTCGAAACTTGAACTTCGGGGACAGAGAGATGGTGGGTGGCAACGGACGATAATCTCTCCAAGAGCGCAGAGGCTTATGCGGTGTTCGCTAGTTTCGGGGATGACCGATGTCGCTAGCGCACTGAAAGCAAACGATGAGCGGTCGGAGCACAAACCGTTAAGATTTGCATCTATATGGCACGGAAGAAGTTAGAAAACGCGAGTTGCTCGACTCAGGCTGTCCTCTTCGGCTGTCCTCTTCGGCTTCTTCGGCTCTCTTCGGCTACATAGACGGGTACAACTTTTATTACTCGATCAACAAGCCGGCAACGCTTCGTCTGGGATGGTGCGATTTCTCAAAACTTGCCGAGCGCTTCGCTAGCCGCGCGTTCGAAAGTCGCTACGTAGTCGGCGCTGTAAAGTATTACACTTCGAAAG
>JBAUOG010000645.1:0-1720 GCA_049579625.1 Bryobacteraceae bacterium | reverse complement strand
CTTCGAGAACTTCGGGGACTGGACTGCGTGAGGAAATGAGACACGGCCCGAAGGGGACGGTTGCCGTTCGCTTAAAACCTGCTGGCGAACGGGTTTCGGGTTGAGAATGAGCGAGGCAGAGGAAGCGGCGCCGGGCTCTACTGAAGAGAGCAACCCGTCAAGGAATACTCTGCCGGAAACTCATCCTGATGAGTCGCGGGAGGACGGTTCTTTCTGTTCTCCCGCTTCAGTCTAGCTCGGCGCATCAGGCCATGGGCGTCGGGATAGATTCCTCAGGCCCTTGGAAAACTTACCGCCGCAGTCCGCGGGGCTCGCCGATTTCGAAGACCTTCCTTCCAAAGCGGCTGGCATCCACCGACCATGCGCCGGGACCAATCATCGCCACACTGGCGCCCAGTGCGGCCAGGAATATGCGAATCCACGGTTCGGCATGATACGCCGATGCTGGGGAGAGGGCTGCCGATGCCTCCGCGAGCACAATGATCGCTCCGGCAACGGGCGTGAAGAGTCCCGAGATCAGAAGAATCCCCGCGACCGCCGCAGTCAACTCTGGAACGGCGAAAAGGCGGCCGGCCAACAGATCGGTCATTCCCCAATAGACGAGGGGCAAGCCCACCGTGACGCGCAGGAGCAGGAGTCCCTGGCCCGGCGAGCCATCAGGAAAGGCGGAGAATGAACGACGCAACAGAGCGCACCTCACTCTGATGGTGTAGCATTCGGGCAGCCATGAGCCACCCCGAAAGGTTATGCGCAACCCCCCATTTCGAGGGGTCTCACTGAAGGTCGATGATCCCGCGCTTCAACCCGATCGTGACGGCATGGGTTCGATCATTAGCGCCGAGCTTAGCCAGAATGTTCTTGACGTAACCCTTGGCGCTTTCTTCGGAGATGTGGAGTTGAGCCGCGATCTCCTTGTTGGCGTTCCCACCCGCAATCAGCTTCAACACGCTGATTTCCCGGGGAGTGAGGGCACTATCCATGGCATGCTCGGCGATCTCGGCGGCGACTTCCGAAGTCAGGCGCTTGTGTCCTCCATGTACAGCACGGATCGTCTCCAGGAGTTCCTTCCGCAGTGAGCCTTTCAGAAGATAGCCCTGTGCGCCAGCCTGCAGGGCACGCTTCACCTGGACATCCCCGGTATACGTCGTGAGTACAACGATGCGCGCTTGAGGAAACTCGGCACGAATCGCGTTGATCGCGTCGATGCCGCACATGTTCGGCATCTGCAGATCCATGAGCGTGACGTCCGGTCGGTGCTTTCGGAACTGCTCGATGGCCTCCCGCCCGTCGGACGCCTCCGCGATCAACTCTATGTCTGACTGGGTCCCAACGAGGCGGGCGATACCGTCGCGGACGATGGCGTGGTCGTCTACAGCAAGAACTCGAATCACAGTCTCACCCCGTCATTCTAGGGAACCACGAAAAACGAGAGCGTGCCTGCGGCCTGGCGTAGGCGATCGAACCCGCAACGCTTAAATCGATCTCAGTCCCTGTCCCGGCCCCGCTCAGAATAACCAGTTTCGCACTGATCCGCCGCGAGCGCTCCCGCATTCCCGCCAAACCGTAGTGCCCCGCGCGCCCCTGTTCCGCGATTTCCGGAGCGATCCCTTTGCCATCGTCGCAGATTCGTAGACGGAGGAGCTGCTCCTCAAATGTGAGTTCCGCTTCGATCCGGGCTGCGTCGGCGTGGGTGAATGCATTTCGCAGCGCTTCGCGGGCG
>JBAUOG010000644.1:0-2190 GCA_049579625.1 Bryobacteraceae bacterium | reverse complement strand
ATCTCTACGAGGATCCCGGGCCCAATCCACCACAGAAAAACAAAGGCGTGAGATTATCGAAAAGACGTTTGGTCAACGAGAATCCCTCAATCCGTCCGAGCGAGGTGCAGTGTGAAGCGTAAGTCATAATCTCGGAAAGCGTCGCGCCTTCCGGGCGCTGAAACATTGCGACGACTTGGGCGGTCTTGCTGCTCTCTCGCGGCGCCTTGACGGCTTCCGGAGATTTAGCGGCTTTCGGGAGCTTGGGCATGTTCCGTCGGGAGGTGGTCTTCTTCGTCGCGGGAGCCTGTTCCGGCGCAACGTCGGGCGTCTGTGGCGCAGCGGGCGTAGCCGTCGTGGCTTCGGGAACCGACGCCAGTTCGTCTATTGTGACGGCCTCGGGGGCAGCCTGCCCATGGCTTTGAAGCGCCTTCCAGATCCGGCTGACTGCGGTCTGGCGGTCCTTGAACTTCTTGACCGAGCTGACTCCCGGCAGGCTGTTCCAAATCTCGACCAGGCGGGCCGCCGGCCAGTCAGTAGCCAGTTTGTTCAAGCCGGACTCGTTGCGAAATCGTTCTGCGTTCGCGACGGCCTCAGCCTCTGGGATCGTATTGTGAACAGTGATATTGTTCGTCTCGTTTTCAATCGTGAAGATTTTCATGGTGTTCGTCCTTTACGCGGCTCTGCCGCACTGACATCCATCACTCGGGTGGCGAGACACAATCAAGCGAATTCTGAAAGAAATCGACCAAGGCGATGGAACGGCGATGGCTGACGTCATAGGTGGCAGTAAATGGCAAGAAATGTCACAAAACTGAAGCCCAAACAGGAAGAAGCGATCCTGGCTCTTCTGTCGAACCGGACGGTGGAAGACGCCGCTCGCGCCGTTAACATCGCACCCAGAACGCTTTATCGATGGCAGCAGGACCCTGCGTTCGACGCTGCGGTCCGAAAGGCACGTCGTGCCGGCTACGCCCAATCGATCGCGCGGCTTCAGCACGCCTCTGGCGTCGCCGTTTCGGTCCTGCTGAAGGTACTGGCGGATGGGGCGACGCCTGCGGCGGTGAAGGTGCGGGCCGTCGATAGCGTGCTGAGCCACGCGGCCAAGGCAATTGAGATCGAGGATATAGAGGCGCGCGTGGCCGCTCTGGAGCTGGCAGCGGAGCAAAAGTAACTACCGATATGTACGCATGACGTTCTTGGCGATGAGTAAATGAAAACAATCACCAGACGGCTCAACCGGATTGAGAATCAAATCTTGCCTCCGCCTCCCAAACCACGAACACGCTTTCGTGTCGTGGTTCGCAGGGGGGACGTCGATGCGCCAGTGGTGCGCCGGCTGGACCGCAAGCCGAGCTTCGACGAGGCGACATGCACAAGAATGCTCTGCCCGGACGGCACGCTTTGGGAGGTCGTGCGCCTTGACACGATGGACGGCGGCGAGCAACCAACTGATGCTGAGTTGAACACTTGGGTCGCCGGTTTTCCCATCGAGCCCCTGCAACCATGGCCAGGCTTCACACAATGACGAACAAAAACCTCACGCGGCGCTTGGAACGACTGGAAGCGCGCTTACTGCCGGCAACCGAGGAACGGGTTCTCATCCTGGACTTCGTCTCGGCGGATGGCGAGGTCGTCGGCACTAAAGAGTTCAGACAGTCTGTAGATCGACGACCGATTAAGAGAAATAGGCGCTGGTGGCGGTGAATGCGATCGGCAGGCGCCGTCGACGGCTCGAAGAAAAAGCTAAACCCACAGTACGAGCCCAATCCTTAGGAGTCCACTAGCACGCGGTCTCTGGCAGACGTCATGTTAACGGAGAGCATCCACGAGGATCAGGCGTTTGGCGCTCCAGACTTCAGGTCCCGCAGCAGTCGATTTAGCCCTTTCACGTAGGAATCGTGGTCCCTCCATCCGGTAAAGTCAGCAACATGCCTTCGCCGCCGAATGTCGGCTGCCCATGCTTGGTTCGTCTCCACTACTGCATCATCGCTTCGGCGCTCGCGAGAAGTTACCCACCCGTGCTCTGCAAAACTGACCCACCTGGCATGAACTAAGAACTCCGCGGCAGCCGCTGGCGAGTGGTGACGATAGTCATCACCATGCCAGAGGCCCGGAAGAGACCCTGTTCCATATGCCGCCGGTGGTTTCGGCCGGACCCGCGAGTCGGTTTCCGGCAGCATGCCTGCGGTCAGGCAGAGTGCCAGACGG
>JBAUOG010000643.1:0-1699 GCA_049579625.1 Bryobacteraceae bacterium | reverse complement strand
CGGTCGGCGATATGTTCCGCGATGCAGGCGGAGCCGGCCTGCCGATGAGCTCGGGGATCATCGCCACTTGCAGCACGCTCCCGTTGGTTAGGATGACCGATCGCTCCAGCACATTCTGCAGCTCACGAATATTGCCCGGCCAATCGTAGTTCGTGAGTGCGGCCAAAACCGACGTAGGAATCGTATCGATGTTTCGGCCCATGCGCTGGGCGTGCTTCTGAACGAAGTAGCGCGTGAGCAGCGGTATGTCTTCACGTCGCTCCCGCAACGGCGGAACAGGCAATGGAAAGACATGCAGCCGGTAGTAAAGGTCGGCGCGAAATTTGTTGTCCCCTACCATCGCCTTCAGGTCCCGGTTCGTTGCTGCTACGAAACGGACGTCAGTCTGGATGGTGCGATTGCCGCCGACACGCTCGAAGTCCTGGTCCTGAATCGCGCGCAGTAGTTTCGGCTGGAGTTCCAGCGGCATTTCGCCGATCTCGTCGAGAAACAGCGTTCCATGGTGTGCCAGTTCGAAGCGCCCGATCTTCTGCGCCACGGCTCCGGTGAACGAGCCCTTCTCGTGCCCAAAGAGTTCGCTCTCCAGCAGGCTCGCGGGAATGGCCGCGCAGTTCACCTTGACGAAACTGCCTTTACTACGACCGCTCAATTCGTGAATGGCCCGCGCGACCAGTTCTTTCCCCGTGCCTGTCTCGCCCGTTATGAGAACCGTTGCGCCCGTCTGCGCGACAGTCTGAATACTCTTGACGACAGCTTGAAATCCAGGCCCTTCGCCCACCATGTTCCCAATGTTCTGGTCGAGGCGAATCTCGTCCTCGAGGTAGAGTTTCTCGGTAGCGAGCCGCTCCTTCAACTCCGCCAGTTCGCGATACGCGAGTGAGTTCTCCACCGCAATGGCAACCTGGCTGGCGATCTGCATCAGGAAATCGACATCTTCGGGAGACCAGTCATCATCGGTCATTCGGGCAAGCGCCAGCGTTCCGAACGCGTGATCGCGTGTGATCAACGGGACTGAGCAAATAGACTTAAATCCGAGTGCCAGAAACCGCCGAAAATTCGGATTCGGATAGCGGTCGATATCGATACCGCTAGCTACTACAGGTCTTCCGGTGGCGAGCACCTCGGCCGCAGGCATGCCCTCAGGATTGTACGGTCCCTTGAGTTCTTCCCACATCTGCGGACCTGCGGAATGCAAGGCGTACACATCGAGGCCGCCATCGTCATTGCATAACGTCAGCATCGCGTGATCGTGGTGGATGATTTTCGAGAGCTGGCCGGATATCGCAGAGAATAACTCGTCCCGATCCAACTTCGACACAAGCGCATCGGTGATGTCGAACAGCGTACGCAGCCGGTCGCGCTCCCGGACTGCTGCCTGCCTGGCGAGGAAGGACTCGACCGCGACGGCGAACTCGCTGGCAACGCGCTCCAGGAACGCTATTTCGGCGGGGGTGGGGTCGAATGGCCCTACGGAGCTGAAGCCGAACGCCCCAAACCGGTTATCGCCAGCAGTCAGGGGGACAAGTATCAGGGTACTGATCCCGAGCTCGCGAGCGACTCGTACGCTCTCCGGCCAGCGAGTGGCGGATTCGAGATCGGAGATTACCAGCGGCTGCTGGTTTTGCCATACCCAACCGGCCGGATCGTCCTCGACCGGCAGCCGAAGGCTCGTGATGACGGGATTGCCGGGCTCATTCAA
>JBAUOG010000642.1:0-9757 GCA_049579625.1 Bryobacteraceae bacterium | reverse complement strand
GGTCCTCGTTGATGGGACGGCTTGGCCCATTTCCACCAGAAAGTCGCAATGACGACTTGGCAATTCCTTCCCAAGGGTAGCTTCCGCGGGAGTTGCGAGTTCCTGCTGACGTGACCTGTCCGACATGACCCAAGTCTTCAAGCCACCGGCGAACGAAACGCTCTACTCCGCTCGGGAAGCCGCCATTGAAGTGACCGGGTTACGCAAATCCTACGGAGACCTGCAGGCCGTTCGGGGAATCGACTTATCGGTCAACACGGGTGAAATCTTCGGCATCATCGGTCCCGATGGGGCCGGCAAAACGAGCGCCTTTAATGTGCTCGGAGGCGTGACGCCGCAGACGGCCGGCAGCGCAATCATGAACGGGCAGCCACCGCGTGACGCCCGCCACGATGTCGGGTATCTCACCCAAACCTTCAGCCTCTATCAGGACCTCACCGTTGAGGAGAACCTGCAATACATCGGCAGGCTGCGCCTCGTTCCTGACGAAGAGATTCAGCGTCGTGGCCAACGCTACCTGGAGATGTTCGGCATGGCCCGCTTTACGAAGCGGCTGGCTGGGCGTCTCAGCGGCGGCATGAAGCAGAAGCTCGCACTGGCCTGTGCCCTGATCGGGCAGCCACGCATCCTGCTCCTCGACGAGCCCACCACCGGCGTCGACCCGGTCAGCCGGCGTGAGTTCTGGGATACGCTGGCACAGCTCTCGGCTCAGGGCATGACGATCCTGATCGCGACTCCCTATCTGGACGAGGCGGAACGCTGTCATCGCGTCGCGTTGATGTTCGATGGCCAGGTCATCGAATCCGGCACACCGCGCGATTTGCGCAAGGCGTTGGGGCTCCGGCGTCTGGAAGTGCGCGGTGTCAATCTGCAGAAAGCGGAGCCCGTTCTCGCGAAGCTCCCATCGGTCCACGACGTTCAGCGTTTCGGTGATCGCCTGGATATCCTCGTCGCCGACGAGCAGGTCGCCGCCTCCGACATCAATCGCGCGCTTCAATCGGCCCGGCTCGGCACGGCCGAACTACAAGGCGATCTCCCGACGCTCGAGAATGTTTTCGTCTCGAAGATCTCAAGCATCCGCCATCTGACCGCGAACACACCGTTTCCCCGCAAGTCCGCCCGGCAGCCTGCCGACGGCTCAATTGCTATCGGCTGCAACGGGCTTTGGAAAGAATTCGGAGAGTTCACTGCAGTCAGCGATCTCCATCTGGAAGTCCATTATGGGGAGATCTACGGCCTTCTGGGAGCCAATGGCGCCGGCAAGACAACCGCCATCAAGATGCTTTGCGGTCTCTTGCCCGAGACCCGCGGCACGATCAGCCTTGCGGGTGAAACTGGCGAACTGCGCTCGGAGCAGGTACGCCGGAAGATCGGATATATGTCGCAGAAGTTCTCGCTCTACGACGACCTCACGATTGCTGAGAACCTCGACTTCTTCGCGTCTGTCTACGGTGTGCCGCGAGCTGAGCGTGAAGAGAAACGCCGCTGGGTGCTGGACTTCTCCGGGCTTTCCGGCCGTGGTGATATTCTCACCCGCAGTCTTCCAGGCGGCTGGAAACAGCGCGTTGCCTTCGGCGCAGCCATTCAACACGAGCCGCGCGTCATATTCCTCGACGAACCAACTTCGGGCGTCGACCCACTCGCTCGCCGAGACTTTTGGCGCATGATCAACGACCTTGCCGACAACGGCGCCGCGATCTTGATCACAACTCATTACCTCGAAGAAGCGGAGCAGTGCAATCGCCTCGGGTTCATGGTCGACGGCCAACTCGTTGCCGAGGGCACCCCCAGCGGCATCAAGGCTGAACAAGAGGGCTTCGTTCTTGAGATCTCGACGGACTTGCCGCAGCGGGCGCTGGAAGTGCTCCAATCCCACCGCGACCATTGGCGAGTCTCCCTGTTCGGCGACCGCATCCACTTTGTCACATACAACCGCCCCGACCGTGAGATCGAGTTGCTCCGCCTGGAACTCAACTTTGCCGGCATTCGCGTAGACCGGGCACGGCAGAGCGCCTACTCGCTGGAGGACGTCTTTCTCGCCGTCATCGCCAAGGCTCGGCAGTCCACCGAGGATGCCGCATGACCACCCTCCGAATCCGTGCCCAGGTGAGGAAAGAACTCACCCAGATCCGGCGCGACCGGCTCGGCCTCACGCTCGCGCTCGGCTTGCCCATGATCCTGCTGGCCCTCCTCGGAACGGCGATCTCGCTCGACGTCCGTGATATGAAGCTGGCCATTCAGGACTTCGATCAGACGCCCCAGTCTCGCGCCCTCGCCGCCGCCGTCGCCTCATCGCTTTCCTTCCAGGTCCTTACATTGCCCGATGGCATGTCTCCTGAAACGGCTTTGCGCGAGGGGTACGCTCGTGCCGTGCTCGTCCTGCCTCCACGCTTCGAGCATGACCTCGCCCGTGGCCTTCCCACGCCCATTCAAGCCATGGTCGACGCAACCGACACCAACACCGCCAACCTCATCAAAGGTAAGCTTCAAGCCATCCTTGGGTCGTTCAACAGCCAGCTCTCGCCGCCTGTGGTGTCTGTCAGCCTTGTCTCCGCACAATCACGGCTGTGGTTCAATCCAGGCCGCGACTCGCACAAATACTACGGCCCCGGAATACTCGTGCTGGCCTTGTCGATCTTCCCGCCGCTGATGGCTGTGCTCGCGGCTGCCCGCGAAGGGGAGCAGCGCACCATCCTTCAGGTCTACGTCTCGAGCATCTCCGCCCATGAGTTCCTCCTCGGAAAGATCCTCGCCGGGCAGGTGATCGGCACGGCTGAGTGGGCCCTTCTCGTGGTTGAGGCTAGTCTCATCTTCGGAATTCGATTTGCCGGTGATCCAGTTCCATTCCTGGTAGCAACCGGCGCATTCCTGTTCTGCGGGGTCAGTTTCGGAACGCTGATCGGCATGGCGATTCCATCTCAATCCACTGCGCTTCAGATCTTGTCCATGGCAAGCTTCATGTTTGCCATGTTGCTGTCCGGTCTTATCTATCCCATTGCAAACATCCCATCCGGGTTGCGCTGGGTATCCGATTTCGTGCAAGCCCGCTTCTATATCGATGTGGTCCGCGATACGTTCCTGCGCGGCAGCGGTTGGTCAGCCACCTGGTTTGACGTGCTGGCAATCGCGCTGCTGGGAAGCGCGTTCTACTTCATCGCATGGCTGCGCATCCGGCGTATGCAGGTGGATTGAGATGTCATTCCTTGACCACATCTTCTCGCCCCGCCTATTAGCGCTCATCCGCAAAGAGCTTCAGCAGATCATGCGCGACCGCCGGCTTCTGATCGTGTTGGTGATTCCGCCTACTCTGCAGGTGTTGCTGTTTGGCTTCGCCCTCAGTGCCCAGGTCTCAAACCTGCGCCTCGGCGTTCTCGACGACAGCCGAACCGCGGAGAGCCGCGAATTGACGGCCATCATGACGCAGGGCCGCGCCTTTGTGTTGGTTAACAGCTACTCCTCCGTCGACCAGCTGGGAGCCGCTCTCATGGCCAACCGGATCGATCTCGGTTTGGTCATCCCATGGGATTACGCCAAGCGTCTTTACCGCCGGCAGCCGGCTGTGGTTCAGTTGCTGTTGAACGGTGTCGATGTGAACACGGCGCAGATTGCCGCCGGCTACGCAGAAGCCACCATCGCCTGGCTGAACCAGCAGCGGCTGACAGGAAAGGCTACTGTCGAAGCGCAAGCGCGTATGTACGGACAGCCTCCCGCCGGTGGTTCCGTGTATCCACGGGGGCAGGCCAACCTGCTGGTCGCGCTGCTCTACAACCCCGGTCTTGAGACAGCGTGGTTCGTCGTGACCGGCGTCTATGGCGTACTGCTCATCTTGGCGGGCGCGCTGGTTGCTTCTGGCACCATGGTGCGGGAACGCGAATCGGGCACGCTGGAGCAATTACTGATGACCCCAGCCAGCGCGCTCGAGATCATCGCCGCCAAGATGTGCCCGCTGTTCTTCCTGGTCATGGCGAGCTTCTGCATCATGCTGTTCACCGGGCATCTGGCCTTTCATCTTCCAATTCGAGGAAACCTGCTGCTGGCCGCCGCCGGAGCTGCACTGTGCGGCACCTGCGGTATCGGTATCGGAACGCTGATCGCCACCTTCGCGCGTACTGCGGCGCAAACGCAGTTGCTCACCTTCTTCGTGCAGCCGCCGCTGGCGGTGCTATCCGGCGCCCTGACGCCCATTGAAGCCATGCCGAAATGGCTTCAGCCCGTCACCCTCATCAACCCCATCCGGCACTTCGACATCCTGGTTCGCGACGTCCTGTTGAAGGGAGCCGGCATTGAGACGGTGTGGCCGGAGTTGCTCGCGCTGGTCCTCACCGCATCTCTGCTGATCGGCTTCAGCGCCTGGCGCTTCCGCCGTCAACTGGCTTAAGCGAGCCGACGCTACTTCAGCGCCAGGTAATGCCGCCCGTAATACAGCCGGGTCCCGTCTGCCGCGATCACAACCTGTAATGGCTTCGGCATCTTGATGTCCGCGTCGCGCGGGGTCTGGCATTCCGCCACGCTCTTGCCCGCTTGGTCATACAGCATGAACGTACCTGGCTCGTCAACCCCGCTCGCCTGCCGCTTCCAACCAAACCCGTAACTGCCCGTCGTAATCGTCTTCCCGCAAACCGACAGATCGCCCTCGGTGATCAGCATGCCGACGTACTTCGTAGTAATGTCCGAGGAGTATCCGGCTGTGTCGATCAGGGCGAAAACGGCGCGTCCGCCGGTTGGCGTTTTGACAACCGCCGCATTCCGCTTCTCCGTCGGGATGGCATTGCCCTCCAGGTAGAAGTCCTTCGGAACGGCCTGATCGAAGGGCTTTCCCGTCACCAACTCAAACTTCTGTTGCGCAAAGGCGGTGGTGGCGAGCATACCCAGTGCCAGCGTCCCAGCGACCTTCAGCATTAAACGACGTGATTTCATACCGCCCATTGTATTGAAGCGGCCAATCCGTTTCACCTCAAACGCTCACAACGGGGCAGGGGGAGTTGGCAATGATCGAGTAAGTGGTCGGTTTCAGGCGCGCGCCCACGCGCTCGCCCCGGCCCACCACCACCAAGTCGGCATCCGTGTTGGCTGCCAAGTCGCATACGGCCTTTCGAATGTCCGGGGCCGCGCGGACGATGATGTGGGCAGCGACACCGGTGTGCTTTGCCAGTTGCCGCAGTCGATCTTCGTCCGATTCGCAAATGGCGGCCGTCAGATCCGTGTCGCCGGGGCCCTGCCTTGCACCTTCCGGTGTCAGGACGATGTGAGCAATCGTGATGTCCACCCCGATCTCGCCCCCGAAGTCGCGCGCCCAGCCAACCACCCGTTCAGAGGTGGCCCCCAGGTCCACGGCGCAGAGGATCCGGGCGGGATGTGTTGTATCGAACCCGGCGGCGTCCTCCAGGTGTTTTCCGGTCATGATCGGGCATTTCGCATCATGCAGCAGTTTTGCCGTGGTTGAGCCCAACAGCAACCGCCGGAACACGCCATAGCCACGCGTCGGCACCACGATCAGATCCGATTCGTCCGCCTCGGAGAAGCGGCAGATCTGCAAGGCGCAGTTGCCGACCAGCACGAAGCGGTTCACGGAAACTTTGCAACTGTCGCCTTTCAGGTATTCGTCCAGTCGTTCACGGGCACGCTCTTCTTCCAGGTTGGTGGTGTACGTGACAGCGGGCTCCGCCCAGTCGGATTGACCGGGCTCAACCACGTGCAGCAGTGAGATCTCACTGTGGAACCGGCAGGCCAGGGAGGCTGCCAAACGGGCCGCAGGCTCCGAGTGCGGTGAGAAGTCGATCGGCACCAGAATGCGCTTTAGCTGAAACATGGACCCACCCCCGAACCATATACACTGGCAATTCTCCTGCCACAACTTTGAGGGCGTTCAGCAGGTTTGGGACCGCGAGCATCGTGCCCGCACGCTCCGAGCCGAGACTGCTGCGTCAAACGGCGCAGCTTGAGCCGGGTTGAAAGCTTCAGAGCCACGACCGTGAGGAAGTGAACGCTTACCGTTGTAGCGCTGCATGCGGCACAACTGCGCTTGCGTACAATAGAGCCCAACATGTATCGAGTGGGCTTGATGTTCCTCCTTTTGGCGATGCCCGCCAGCCTGGCGGCGGCCTCGGGTTGGGTTGCGCCGATTGCCCCTCGCCATCCAGACGTTCCCGCCGGAGTGGAGCCGAACCCGGTCGACCGTTTCATCAACGACTACCTGCGCCGCCACAACCTGCCGGTAGGACAACCTGTCGGACCCGACGCCGTGTTCGCGCGCCGCGTCTACTTCGATCTCTGGGGCTGGCCGCCAACCCCCGGTCAGCTGCAACGTTTCGTCCAGGACCGCGACCCGCGCAAGCGCGATCATCTCATTGATGCCTTGCTTCTCGATCGCCGCCTCTACGCGGGAAACTGGATCAGCTGGTGGAACGACTTGCTCCGCAACGATACCGGCGTCAACTACCAGGGTGATCGCAAATCCATCACCACCTGGCTGTTCAATGCCCTCCGGTGGAACCAGTCGTACACGCGCATGGTCAGCCAGCTGGTCAATCCGGTCGAGAAAGATGATCCCGACGGCTTCCTGATCGGCGTCAACTGGCGCGGTACGGTCAACGCGAGCCAGACACCGTACATGCAAGCCGCGCAGAACACGGCGCAGATCTTCCTCGGCATCAACCTGAAGTGCGCATCGTGCCACGACAGCTTCATCAACAAGTACAAGCTGCGCGAGTCATACGGCATGGCCGCCCTGTTTGCGCCCGAGAACCAACTCGAACTCGTTCGCTGCGATGTCAAGCAGGGCAAGTTCGTCACGCCGCAACTCCTCTATCCGGAACTCGGCAGCGTGGCCGAGGACGCATCGCTGGCCGACCGTCATGCCGCCGCCGCGGCCTTCTTCACCGACGACCGCAATGGCCGCGTCCCGCGCACCATCGTCAATCGCTACTGGCAGAAGCTCTTCGGCCGCGGTCTGGTCGAGCCCGTCGACGACATGGATTCCGAACCCTGGAATGCCGATCTGCTGGATTGGCTCGCCTCCGACTTCACGGCCCATGGCAGCGACCTGCAGTATCTGCTTCGTCTCCTCATGACATCGAATGCCTATCAGATGCCCGCGCTAGTCAGCCAGGAGCGGCCTGACCGAGCCTATCTATTCCGCGGCCCGCTTGTGCGCCGGCTTACAGCCGAGCAGTTTGCCGACAGCGTCTCCGTCACGACAGGCCAGTGGCGCACCATCCCGAAAGATAACGATGCCATTCGCGTGCGCGACTGGGAGCTGAAGCTGTCGTCCTTGACATTGGCGTTAGGGCGGCCGGTTCGCGATCAGGTCTTCACCACCCGTGACAACCGCGCCACCACCTTTCAAGCTCTCGAACTGGTCAACGGCGAATTGCTGACCAACATGCTGCAGCGCGGCTCGCTACGGCTGCTCGGCGAACTGCCGCCGGCGCCGGTGAACCTGTTCGACAGCGGTCCCATGAACAAGGGCAGCGTCGCCTTCGACCTCGACATCTCGCATGCCCGCGAACTGTGGTTGCTCACCCAGGACGCCGGCTCGTACGATCCCACCCGCACTGTCGCCGGCTGGCTCGACGTCGAAGTCACCGGGCCCAATGGCACGATCAAGCTGAAAGACCTGACTACACTCTCGCACTTCAGCGAGGACTCCCTCCGCGCGGGCGGCGCCGACTTGGGGAAGGGAATTGTTACGCCGCTCAGCTCGCCCTTGTTCTTTCCGATTCGATCCCTGGGGGTCACGCGAATTCGCGGGCGCGTGGTGGTCGACGACCGTTCGCGTCCCGCCGACATCGGAGGCAGCGTGCGCTTCTTCGTCTTTGGCGCCAAGCCTGACCCCGAGCGGCTGGTGAAGATCGTAGGCGACCCGCCCGCGCCCTTGCCCATTCCTGTGAAGACGGTCGACGAAGCCATTCATCGCTTCTACCAGCAATTGCTCGCACGCGAGCCCACCACCAAAGAGATGGAAATCGCGCGCACGTTCTTCGTCGCCGCCGGGCATCAGACACCGCGACTCGAACCAGCGGCCCTGCAGGACTTTCTGTGGAGTCTCTTTATGCATCCGGATTTCCAGTATCTTTATTGAAGACGCTATTGACAACGAAGCCATGAACCGCGAAGAACAACGCATCGCTCGAGACATCACATCCGGCCTCTCCCGTCGTCACTTCCTGCGCGCCACGGGTGCGGCCGCCTTAGGAGCGCTCGCTGCCGGCGAATCGCGGCTGACCGCCTCGCCCACCAAAATCCCCGCGCGTGCCGACCGCATGATCCTGCTTTGGATGGCAGGCGGCATGGCGCAGACCGAGACCTTCGACCCCAAACGCTACACGCCCTACCAAAGCGGCCTCGAATCGAACCTGGTGCTCAGCACCTTCCCGAGTGTCAACACTGCGGTCGACGGCATACGGCTTTCCGAAGGCCTGGAACGGATCGGAAAGGTGATGGACCGCGGCACGCTGATCCGATCGCATCGCGTCGGCGATCTGGGCTTCATCCTTCATTCGCGTCATCAGTTCCACTGGCACACCGGCTATCCTCCGCCACAATCCGTGGCCGCGCCGCACATGGGCGCATTCATCTCGCGCACGCTGGGCCCGCTGAATCCCGATATACCCGCGTTTATCGACATCGGCCAGAACCTGGAGATCGGGGCCGAAACGGATTCGGTCAAGGCCTTTCATACGGCTGGGTTCCTCGGCAGTGAACACTCGCCATTCCTGATCTCCGATCCCAACGACGCCGTCTCGCGCACGCGGCCCTCCGAGAGCATCGGGCGCAACCGTTTCCTGCGGCGCTATGCCGAATACCAGAAGCTGGTGGAAGCCAGCCCGGTCGGCATGTACGGCAGCGACTTCCAGCGCGAGGGCCTGGCCCGCTCACTGGAGAATGCCCACCGCCTGCTCAACTCGCCGTCCGCCAAGGCGTTCGATCTCAGCCTGGAGCCCAAAGCCAGCTACGACATCTACAACACCGGGCGTTTCGGCATGGGCTGCCTGCTGGCGAGGCGGCTCGTGGAATCCGGCGCCCGCTTCGTGGAAGTCACCACCGAGTACATCCCCTTCCGCTACTGGGACACCCACGAGAACGGCCACACACGCGCAGTGGGCATGAAGCAGACCATTGACGCGCCCGTTGCCCAGCTGATTCTCGATCTCGAAGAACGAGGCCTGCTGGACCGCACGCTGGTGGTGCTGGCCAGCGAGTTTGGCCGCGACATGATGACCGAAGGAAAGCCCGGCCAGGAAGTAAAGAACCAGGTGGACCAGCCCGCCGTTATGACCGAACTGAAGCACTACGGCATGCACCGCCATTTCACGGAAGCCTGTTCCGTGCTGATGTTCGGCGGCGGAACGCCCAAGGGCAGATTGTACGGGAAGACAGCGGACGAGCGCCCTTGCAAGATTGTCGAGAACCCGGTTTCGATCGACGACCTCCACGCCACCATTTACTCAGCCCTCGGCATCCCACCCGACACCTTCTACGAAATTGAAAAACGCCCGTTCTACGTGACCAAAGACGGCAAAGGCAAAGCCATTGACGCGCTTCGGGCGTAGGTACGCGTGCTCTCGTCCCGCTCATAGCCTCAGCACTGAACCGCGCGCGGTTGCTCTGAAAATACTTGCTTGGGAGGCCTTAGCCCGCATTTCTCACCAGCTGTAGGCAGAAGGGCGTCATTCGTGGCATAACTGAGTTTCCACACAACAGTTAGCGCCCCCAAAGGACGGCCTTCGCTATGACAGAGTGTAACCAATCGAGCTTC